>NZ_JAOCGL010000039.1:0-32903 GCF_029842485.1 Stenotrophomonas sp. GD03777 | reverse complement strand
AGGCGATCCAAACTACCATACGCCGTAGTATGCTTATCCAAACGCACCCCTCCAGAGGACTTGCGCCCATGCTCCACCGTTTCCGTATCGCCTTGATTGTCCTGTGCACCCTCGCCCTTGTTGCCTGCAACAACGGCATCGTCAAGCGTGTTTCGGAACCGGCGGCCAGCCTGCAGCAGCTGACCGTGCGTGCCGACGGCAACTGGACCGTGGCCCTGCGCCTGCAGAACTTCAGCTCGATGCCGATGACCTTCGATGACGTCTCGCTGGCGCTGACCGTCGGCGACAACGAAGCCGGCACCCTGCACGCCAAGCCCGGCATCTCCATCGGCGGCACCTCCGCCGACGTGATCAATGTCGACCTGGTGCCCAGCTCGGCCGCGCGCCTGGTGGTGGCCGATGCGCTGGCCAGCAACCGCACCCTGGCCTATGGCCTGAAGGGAACGGTGGCGGCCACGCCGCAGGAAAAGAAGCAGCGCAGCTTCGACATCAGCAGCCGCAGCACCCTCAACCAGGCCCCCGGCCTGCCCGGCGTGCTGCGCTGAACGCGCCTTTCGTGGCGGCGCCCGGCGCCGCTCTCCCCTGCCCTGATCAAATCGAGACGTACCGATGAGCAGCTACACCGCCCCGCTTTCCGACCTCCGTTTCGCCCTGCACGACGTGCTCAAGGTCGAACCCCTGTTCGCCCGCCTGGGCTTCACCGACGCCACCGCCGACGTGATCGATGCCGTGCTGGAGGAAGCCGGCCGCTTCAGCGCCACCGTACTGGCCCCGCTCAACAGCGTCGGCGACGAGATCGGCTGCGTGCTCGACCAGGCCACCGGTGAAGTGACCACCCCGCCCGGCTTCAAGCAGGCCTACGACCAGTTCGTCGATGGCGGCTGGACCGGCCTGACCGCCTCGCCGGAGCTGGGCGGCCAGGGCCTGCCGCACACTCTGGGCGTGCCGCTGAACGAAATGATCAATGCCGCCAACCTGGCGTGGGGCAACTTCCCGCTGCTCTCCCACGGCGCCATCGAAGCACTGAAGCAGCACGGCGAGGCCTGGCAGCACGAGGCTTTCCTCAAGCCGCTGATCGAGGGCCGCTGGACCGGCACCATGTGCCTGACCGAACCGCACTGCGGTACCGACCTCGGCCTGCTCAAGACCAAGGCCGAGCCGAACGCCGATGGGAGCTATTCGATCACCGGCACCAAGATCTTCATCACCGCCGGCGAGCATGACCTGACCGGGAACATCGTGCACCTGGTGCTGGCCAAGCTGCCCGACGCTCCCCCGGGTGCCAAGGGCATCTCGCTGTTCGTCACCCCGAAGTTCAAGGTCGACCGCGACGGCAACGTCGGCGAGCGCAACGCACTGCGCTGCGGCTCGATCGAGCACAAGATGGGCATCAAGGGGTCGGTCACCTGCGTGATGAACTTCGATGGCGCGCAGGGCTACCTGGTCGGCCAGCCGCACAAGGGCCTGCAGGCGATGTTCACCATGATGAACACCGCGCGCCTGGGGGTCGGCCTGCAGGGCATCGGCCTGTCCGAGCGCGCCTACCAGAACGCGCTGAAGTACAGCCGTGAGCGCCTGCAGTCGCGCGCCCTGAGTGGTGCCAGGTTCCCGGACAAGCCGGCCGACCCGATCCTGGTCCACCCGGATGTGCGCCGCATGCTGCTGACGGTGAAGTCGCTGGTCGAAGGCAGCCGCCTGCTGGCGCTGCACGCCGCCACCCTCATCGACGTTGCCCACCATGCCGAGGATGCCGCTGAGCGCGAGCGCGCCGACACCCTGGTGAGCTTCCTGACCCCGATCTCGAAGGCCTGCCAGACCGAATGGGGCATCGAGAACACCTACAACGCCCTGCAGTGCTTCGGTGGCCACGGCTACATCCGCGAGCACGGCATGGAGCAGCTGGCCCGCGACGCCCGCATCACCACGCTGTATGAAGGCACTACCGGCATCCAGGCGCTGGACCTGATCGGCCGCAAGACCGCGTCCAGCCAGGGCGCCGGCCTGAAGCTGATGCTGGCCGAGATCGAAGCCTTCGCCAAGGAACACGAGGGCAACGAAGCGCTGGCCGAGTTCATTGGCCCGCTGCGCGCCAAGGCCGCCGAATGGGGCAAGCTGACGATGGATGTGCTCCAGCGCGCGGCCGGCAATCCGGACGAACTGGGCGCGGCCAGCTACGACTACCTGTTCTATTCGGGTTACGTGGTGCTGGCCTACTGGTGGGCCCGCAGCGTCGCCGCCGCCGATGCCAGCGCGCACGGCGCCGCCTTCGCCCAGGGCAAGCGCGAGACCGCGCGGTTCTACTTCGCCCGTGTGCTGCCGCGCACGCTCAGCCACGCCGCTGCGATCCAGTCCGGCGCCGCCCCGCTGATGGCGATGGACGACGAGCGCTTCGGCGTCTGAGCCGGGCTGCCGCCCGGCACCGGTAGTGCGGGCCGCTGGCCGGCAACCGCAACAGCAACAGCTGCATCCCGGTGGATGGCGGGGCGGTGTGGGCTGGCAGGACACGCCGTAAACCCATCCATGGGGGCTCGATGGCGCCATCCATGGCGCCAACGGTCCTGCCACCCCACACCACCCCGCCTCTGACAGTTCCCCGCGAACTGCGTAGATCCACGCCATGCGTGGATGGTCCCCCCCCGAAATCCATCTGGAGAAGAGCCCCCTTTTGTTAAAGGGGGCGCGCCGACAGGCGCGGGGATTAGGAGGAATGCGCGGACCTGAATGTTGACGATTTGTGTATCGCCTGTCGGCGATACACAAATCGTCAACATTCAGGTATAAGCTGTTCTCCCGATGGAGACAGACACTACACGCTTGGGTCTGATCGAAGCCGGAGCTCCGTTTTCTGCTCCGGGCGCCGAAGCATCGCCCAACGCCACGACGCTGCATCGCCCCGGTTCGGTCCGGCTGCTCTCGCTTGATGCCCACGGACGCGTACTGGACTGGATCACCTGGCAGGATGCGGCCTGCCTCTACGCCCGCGAGGCAGTGGCCTGGACGCTCGGCGATCCCTGCCTGCACATCCACGGTGGCACCAACCGCTTCAGCGGCCTGCAGAGCGGCATCGACCTGCACCCGATCATCGCCGCCCGCGGCCACGCCCGCTCCCGCGCGATCGACCCCACGCCGAACCTGACCAACCAGGCCCTGTTCGCCCGCGACGCCCATCTGTGCATGTACTGCGGCCAGCAGTTCACCCGCCCGACGCTTACCCGCGACCATGTCATGCCGCTGTCCAAAGGTGGCCTGGACTGCTGGGAAAACGTGGTCACCGCGTGCTTCCACTGCAATTCGCGCAAGAGCGACCGCACCCCGCAGCAGGCCGGCATGCCCCTGCTGGCAGTGCCCTACCGGCCCAGCTGGATCGAGCACCTGATCCTGTCCAACCGCAACATCCTGGCCGACCAGATGGCCTTCCTGAAGGCGCAGTTGCCCAAGCGCTCGAAACTCAGCACCTGAACGCCCGAAAATGCAACCCTCACCGTCCTGTCACGGACGGCGGCGTTTGCTTGCCCCACCCCCGTTTGAGGGCGAAAATGGGCGTTCAGAAAAAGTGCGAACATGATGATCGACTCTGCCCGCTATCCCCGCCTCGCGCGCATCCAGACACCGGATGACCTGCGCACGTTCGACGAATCCGAATTGAGGGCGGTCGCCGACGAACTGCGCGCCTACCTCATCGAATCGGTGGGCAAGAGCGGAGGTCACTTCGCCGCCGGCCTGGGCGTTATCGAGCTCACCGTGGTCCTGCACTATCTGTACCAGACCCCGGTCGACCAGCTGGTGTGGGACGTCGGCCATCAGACCTACCCGCACAAGATCCTGACCGGCCGCCGCGACGAGATCCATACTGTCAAGCAGAAGGACGGTGTCGCGCCGTTCCCGAAGCGCGAGGAAAGCGAGTACGACACCTTCGGCGTCGGCCACTCCTCCACCTCGATCTCGGCCGCGCTCGGCATGGCCATCGCCCGCCAGTCCGAAGGCGACGACCGCAAGGTCGTGGCAGTGATCGGTGACGGCGCGATGACTGCCGGCATGGCGTTCGAGGCGCTGATGCACGCTGGTGGCATGGAGCCGGAGCCGAACCTGCTGGTGATCCTCAACGACAACAACATGTCGATCTCCGAGGCAGTGGGCGGCCTGACCAAGATGCTGGGCCGAGCGACCGGCAGCCGTACGCTCAACGCGCTGCGCGAAGGTGGCAAGAAGATCCTCGGTGACAAGAAGAACAACCCGGCGCGTTTCGTGAAGCGCTGGGAAGAACACTGGAAGGGCATGTTCGTGCCCTCCACGATGTTCGAGGAAATGGGCTTCCACTACACCGGCCCGATCGACGGCCACGACATGCCGGCGCTGTTGTCCACCCTGAAGACGCTGCGCGCCTCCAAGGGCCCGAAGCTGCTGCATGTGATGACCACCAAGGGCAAGGGCTACGAGCCGGCAGAAGGCGATCAGATCGGTTACCACGCCGTGGGCCCGTTCGATCCGGACAAGGGCCTGGTGGCCAAGGCCGGGGCCAAGATGCCGACCTATACCGATGTATTCAGCGACTGGCTGTGCGATGCCGCCGCCGCCGAGCCGCGCCTCTACGGCATCACTCCGGCGATGCGCGAAGGCTCTGGCCTGGTGCGCTTCAGCAAGGAATACCCGCAGCGCTATTTCGACGTGGCGATCGCCGAGCAGCACGCGGTCACCCTCGCCGCCGGCATGGCCACCCAGGGTGGCAAGCCGGTGGTGGCGATCTACTCCACCTTCCTGCAGCGAGCGTACGACCAGCTGGTGCACGACGTGGCGATCCAGGATCTGGACGTGCTGTTTGCGATCGACCGCGCTGGCGTGGTCGGTCCGGACGGCGCGACCCACGCCGGCAACCTCGACCTCAGCTTCCTGCGCTGCGTGCCGAACATGGTGGTGATGGCACCCTCCAATGAAGCCGAGTGCCGGCAGATGCTCAGCACCGGCCTGCAGCACCCGGGTCCGGCGGCCGTGCGCTACCCGCGCGGTACGGGTACCGGCGTTGCGGCCGGCACCGACCTGTCGACCCTGCCGATCGGCAAGGGCGAGCTGCGCCTGCAGGGCAACCGCATCGCCCTGCTTGCCTTCGGCAGCACCGTGCCCGCCGCCGAGCAGGTCGGCCGCGAACTGGGCCTGAGCGTGGTCAACATGCGCTTCATCAAGCCACTGGATCGCGAGCTGGTGCTGACCATGGCCGCGCAGCACGAGGGCCTGGTCACGATCGAAGACAACGTCGTGGCCGGCGGTGCCGGTTCCGGTGTCGGTGAACTGCTCAATGCCGAAGGCGTGCTGCGTCCGATCCTGCACCTGGGCCTGCCCGACAGCTACCAGCACCACGCCAGCCGCGAGGACCTGCTGGCCGAAGCCGGTATCGATGCGGCCGGCATCCGCGCCGCCGTGCTCAAGCGTTGGCCACAGCTGGCCGCAGGCAGCCCACCGCTGAGTGCCGCGGGCTGAGGCCGATCAGGAATCCACGCATCACGGGAAGGTGCAGCCGAAGGCTCGCACCTTCCATGGTGGAAGCAGGTGGTTCCACGCCATGCGTGGATGGCCGGACCCCGCAGGCCTGCCCCGGCAGGCGCCCCACGCTCAACCGTAACTGACCGCTTCCACGAACGCCCCGCTGGCCTCCACGCGCACGGCGGCGCGCTGCCCGGTGTCGACGAAGTGCAGGCGGGCCAGGGTCTCGGCAAAGTCATAGGCTCGTGCGCCATCACGGAACTCGATTGGCTCCGGCCTATCCGGGTGCAGCACGCGCCACTGGCGCTGTTCGCATTGCAGGCGGATCAACATGCAGCTCACTCCTTGAGGCAGCGTATCGACGGCGGCGCGATGCTGATGCCGGCTACGGCAATCGACATCGGGAATCAGGGCACGCAAGGCACCCTGATCACAGACGATACGGCGTTCAAAATGTGAGCTGTATCAGATTATTCTGATTTTCATGGGTTGAATCCGTAAAGCTCAGTTCACCTGGAACTGCGCCCTGCAGCCATCGCTCACCCAGATGCCGCGGCGATCCCAGCCCCAGCTCTGGCCTTCGATGCAGGCACTGCGCGAGTCCTGGCGGATCAGGCGCACGCCCCGGCGGATGCGGGCATCGCAGTACTCCTGCCGGTGGCCATTGGAATGGCAGGTAACCACATCACCACCGCCCCATCCGTTGCCGTTGCCCCAGCCGCCGCCATTGCCGCCCCAGCCGCCGCCGCGGCGGTACTCACCGACGAATTCGGCACGGCACCCCTGTGTGACCCAGACGCCGTTGCGCGACTGGCCCCAGGTCTCACCTTCCACACAGGGCGAACCGGACAACTGGCGGATCAGCCGCGCGCGGCCATCCAGGCGGCACTCGTTGCTGCGGTTCTTGACCGACTCGCAGCGCACGATGCCACTGCCATCGCGGCCGCCATAGCGGTCGTCGTCGTAGCCGTAGCCATAGCTCTGCGCCTGGGCGCCGCCGGCGGCCGCCAGCATCGGCAACAGGGTGCAGGCCAGGGTGCGCCAGGTGAGTGCCTTGCCCATCGAGATCTCCAGATGAATACGATGGCGCAAGCATCCGGGATTCACGGCCCGGCGCACAGAGGGAGGCGCGATGGCAGTTGTTCCTCCATTCAAACAACTCAACCGTGGCTGACTGCACTACGGGGGGCTGGCGTCACTCTCCAACGTAAAGCGCGTCTACCGTGTTGCCAAGCGCCTCGACCCGCACCGTGCTGCGCTGGCCGGTGCGGCGGTGATGCTCCAGGGCCAGCGCGGCGGCGGCATCAAAGGCGTCGGCGCCCCGGGCGTAACCGGTGGTGTCGCTCACCTGCGGATGCAGTACGGACCAGCGCTGGGCATTGCATTGGACGGTGATGACCATCGGGAGGCTCCTGCGGATGAAAGGGTGCAGTGGCAGGCAGCGGGCCGCTTGCCGTTACACCATCAGGCTAGCGACCGCCTCCGGGATGGCCTATCAGATTTGTACGAAAATGCCGCGCCTTCGCGTCGGATCTTGGCTTTCCTCACATCCCTGAGTCCGTTTAGCCCGTTCATTCCGTGATCCTTGTCACGGAGTCAGGCTGGCTTCACACTACCGTCATCAACAGGGGCCCCTTCCACATGCGCACCTTCTTCTCACAGCAACGCTGGACGTTGCTGAAGTTCTATTTCGTGGCCAGCTATCTGATCCTGATCGAAGAGTTGATCCGCGCCGCCGTGCATTGAGCGCTTGCTGGCGAGCTATTTGCGACAGAAAATGTCGCTTTAGGCACGGAGCTCGCACATGAAGGTGCTTCTTCTGATCCCGGCCCTGCTGGCTCTGGCCGCCTGTGCCAGCCAGGACACGGCGACCGCGCGCGCTGATGCCGCTGAGGCGTCGCCAGCGACGCCGGTGGTGGGGGGCGACCGTGATGCGCACGGCTGTATCGGCTCTGCCGGGTATCAGTGGTGCGAACACAGCCAGCGCTGCGAGCGCCCCTGGGAGCTGGCGCAGGCGCAGGGCCTGGCCAACACGGCCGAGGCCATCGACGCGTACTGCGCCAAGCCCGCCAGCCCGGCGCGCAAGTGAGCACGCCCTGCCATGGCTGAGCTTACTCCCCTGCCCGATCTCGCCCGTGGCCGGTATCGCCACTTCAAGGGCGGCGACTACGAGGTGATCGACATCGTCCGCAGCAGCGAGACGTTGGAGCCGATGGTGCTCTATCGCGCACTCTATGGCGAAGGCGGCCTGTGGGTACGCCCCTACCCGATGTTCATCGAGCAGGTTCCGGGCGAACACGGCCCGCAGGCGCGCTTCGCTCGCATCGACGACTGATCCGGTGCGACCCGCAGTGAACCGGAGCCCACGATGAACCCCTATGTCTACTTGGCCGCCGCCATCGTGCTGGAAGTGATCGCCACGTCGCTGCTGAAGGCCTCGGACGGCATGAGCCGGCTGTGGCCGACAGTGGGCGCGCTGGTTGGCTATGGGCTGTGCTTCTACCTGCTGTCGGTCACCATGAAGTCGGTGCCGACCGGCATCGCCTATGCAATCTGGTCCGGCGTCGGCATCGTGCTGATCTCGCTGATCGGCTTGGTGGTGTTCAAGCAGCGGCTGGATGCACCGGCATTGATCGGGATCGGCCTGATCTGCGCCGGCGTACTGGTGATCAATCTGTTCTCGCGCAGCAGCGCGCACTGAAGACGCTGCTGCGCGAACGGCGATAGCTGACCTTCTTCAGCTGACCTTCTTCGCCACGCTCATGCCGATCAGGAACAGCACCACGGCGATGATGATGCCTGCCCAGAACAGGAACTTGGCGATGCCCACGGCGGCGCCAGCGATGCCGCCGAAGCCCAGCACGCCCGCGATGATGCCGATGATGGCGAAGATGATGGCCCACTTGATCATGTCGATCCTTTCCCAGCAGGGAATGCAAACGGTGCGATCAGGCTAGGCCTCCACCGATGCGGCGCTCGTGAACGGGCCGCGTGTGCGGCGTGAATCAACGCGGCCGGAAGCGCAACAACGCCACTGCGAAAGCCAGGAACACGCTTCCCACCAGCCGCTCGAACCAGCGCCGTGCGAATGGCTTGGCGAGCCAACGGCGCAGGCCGTGACCACCGGCCGCATACATCACGTACCAGAACAGTTCGCAGGCCGCGAAGGTCGCCACCAGCACGCTGTACTGCACGGCCTGGCTGCGCGACGGGTCGACGAACTGTGGCAGGAACGCTGCGGCGAACAGCAGTAGTTTGGGATTGCTCAGGCCGACCCACAGGCCGCCGCGGAACACCGTTCCTGCGCCATGTACCGGCGCCAGTGTGACCTCGTCAGCATCGGCCACCGCGGGTGCGGGCCGGCAACTGTCGCGCCAGGCCTTGATGCCGAGCCAGGCCAGGTAGGCCACACCGAGATAGCGCAGCACCTCGAACAGCATGGGCGAGGAATGCAGCAGCGCACTCAGGCCCGCTGCGGAAGCCGCCAGCACCAGCAGCATCGCCAGCAGGCAGCCGGCCATGGCCGGCACGCTGCCGCGAAATCCCAGCCCGACGCTGCGGCCAAGGATGTGCAGCATGTTGGGCCCAGGCGTCCCGCACAGCACGAAGACCGTGGCCAGGAACCACCACCAGGTATGCAGGGCCATGTCGGGCGTCCACTTCAGAACATCCAACCAGCATAGAGTGCGCCGGCCTGGCGCGGCACACACAGTGCAGCATGGATGCGGTGGTTACAGAGGCAGGCTCAGGCCGCGAGCGCGTCGCGCCGTACCAGTACCTGGTCGATCAGGCCCCATTCGCATGCCTGCTCGGCGCTCATGAACCGATCGCGGTCCAGGGTCTGTTCGACCTCCTCGAAACTGCGTCCGCAATGCCGCGCATACAGCTGGGTGATGCGCTGCTTGGTGCGCTGCATCTCCTCGGCGTGGATGAAGATGTCCGAAGCCTGGCCCTGCACCCCGCCCAGCGGCTGGTGCACATGCAGGCTGGCATTGGCCAGCGCCGCGCGGTGACCCGGCTCGCCGGCCATCAGCAGGAACGAACCCATCGACCGCGCGGTGCCCATGCACAGCGTATGCACCGGGGCCGAGATGTATTGCATCGTGTCGTACATCGCCAGGCCGCTGGAGATCACCCCACCCGGCGAGTTGATGTACAGATGGATCGGCTTCTCCGGATTTTCAGATTCAAGGAACAGCAGTTGCGCGCAGACCAGCGCCGATACGGTGTCATCGACTTCGCCGTTGAGAAAGATGATGCGCTCGCGCAGGAGCCGCGAGTAGATGTCATAGGAGCGCTCACCGCGCTCGCTGCGTTCCACCACCATCGGTACCAGCTGCATTCTGTCCCGCATGTGCCTGCTCCCTGTAGCGTTCGATCCAGGCGCCGGCTCACGCCGCGCGCATCACCGTGCGATGGTCATCGTTGGACGCCGGCGGTATCAGCGCGCGCCGGTCGGTGAGCCGATGCACGATGGTCAGCACCGTTCCCCCATCCTCATCAGCGCGCAGCCGGAAACACACCAGGCTGTGCAGATGTGGGGGCTGTGCATCGCGCAAGCGGAATCCGAGCTCCCGCCCCTCCTCGAACAGGCAGGGCTTTGGATCGGCAAGATCGGCGGCAGGCAACCAGCGCTCACGCAGTGCCGGATCGAACAGTGCGCGCCAGACCCGTTCCGGTGGCGCAGGCAACCGCTGCTCCATCACCAGCGCGGGAGCCGCTTCCTTCAGAACATCGTCCATCAGTCCATCTCCTCCAGCAGGTTCTGCAGTGCGGACATCCGCGCCGGCCAGTAGGCCCGGTAACGCTGCAGCCAGCGTCCGATGTGGGCCAGCCCGCGCGGATCGACTTCATAGTGGACGAAGCGCCCCTGGCGCTGCTCACGCACCAGCCCTGCATCGCGCAGCACTGCCAGGTGCTGGGACATCGCAGACTGGCTGATCGCAATGCCCTCGCGCAGCGCGCTGGCATGCCGCCCGCCATCGGCCAGCTTTTCGAAGATGTGGCGGCGGGTGGGGTCAGCCAGCGCCTTGAACAGGGCGTTCTCGATCATGATCAACACATTAGCAACTACTAATGTGTAGTGCAACTGCCACAGCCGCTGTGCTGCAATGACGGCTTCCCTGCATGGAGCAGTGCATGAAGACCCTTGGCCTGATCGGCGGCATGAGCTGGGAAAGCTCGGCGCAGTACTACCGGCTCATCAACGAGGCGGTGCGGAATCGCCTCGGTGGCGCGCATTCGGCGCAACTGCTGCTGTGGTCGGTGGATTTCGCCGACATCAAGCAGTTGCAGCACGACGGTCAGTGGGATGTGCTGGGCAACCACATGCTCGATGCCGCGCGGCGACTGCAGGCCGGTGGCGCCGAGCTGCTGGTGATCTGCACCAACACCATGCATATGCTGGCCGGCCGGATCGAAGCCGAATGCCCGCTGCCCCTGCTGCATATCGCCGACCCGACCGCCACGGCGATCCTGCAGGCAGGCATCCGCAAGGTGGGACTGCTCGGCACCGCCTTCACCATGGAGCAGGCGTTCTACCGCGACCGGCTGCAGGACCGCTTCGGGCTGCAGGTACTGGTTCCGGAGGCTGATGATCGCCGCTGCGTGCACGACATCATCTACCAGGAGCTGATCGCCGGCGTGGCCAGCGAGCACTCGCGGCAGGTGTACGCCGGCGTGATTGCGCGGCTGGTCGCGCGCGGCGCCGAAGCGATCATCCTCGGCTGTACCGAGATCATGCTGCTGGTGCGCCCCGAGGACAGTGCGGTGCCGTTGTTCGACACGACCACCCTGCACGCGCTTGCGGCGGTGGACGCTGCGCTGGCCTGACCGCGCGCAGCGTTAGCCTAGGCCCTGGACTTCCAGTGCGGTGATCAGCCAGTCGACCACAGCCTGCGAATCACACAGGAAGAAGATGGCATCGCCCGAACGCGCTTCGGTCAGCAGCCGATAGACGGTAATCGCCACCGCCGACTGGTTGGCGATGAACACCTCCGGGCTGCGCGGCCCTTCGCTGTGGCCGGCCACGGCGTGCAACGCCTTGCGCGCAGCCACGGTGGCGGGCGGGTCTGCGCTGCGGGTCAGTTCCGGCCCGCGCAGGCCCCACGCAATGAACACATGCTTGCCCTTGAACGTGGTGTCCAGGACACGCACCTGCCCGGCCTCTGCGCCAGCCGAGCGATGAATGACGGTACTGCTGATCAACGCAACCCCCTGTGGTCGTCGTGGTCCGCGCATCCTCCTCCGCAAGCCGGCTGCACGCCAGTGACGGCAGCCACAGGCTGCGCCGGCATGCGTGGGAGACATGTAAGAAGGTGTAAGCCGATGCGATCGGATGTGCCGCGATGATAAGGGATGTAAGGCCCTGCATGGGCCGGTGCGCACTACTAAATCCCCACTGAGCCAGCGCCGGAACGATCCGTTCCGACGGCCTCGGGCTGGTCCATTCTTGCGGCCCATTCCCCCTGCCGAGGCTCTCCATGACCCATCGCCTGTTGCCGCCCATTGCCACCTCCGCCCTGGCCCTGCTGCTGGTGGCCACCACGGTGGCCGCCCAGGACTACGACAGCGATCACATTCCGCCGCTGCGTTGCGAGTCGCAGTTCAACAAGACCCAGCAGTGCCCGATCGAAGGCCGCATGCGCATGGCCAGGCAGCTGTCGGTCACCCGCTGCGTCGAGGACCAGAACTGGGGCCAGAGCCGCCGCATGCTCTGGGTCACCGAAGGCTGCCGCGCTGAGTTCGTGGCAGACGAACAGGGGCGCGGCCGGGATCGTGATCGGGATGACGACGGCGAGCGCCTGGTCTGCGAGTCCTACGAGCAGAAGGACAAGGAATGCCGCATCCGGGTGCGCCATGAAGTGCGCCTGGTCAAGCAGAAGTCGGTGACGCCGTGCGTCGAGGACCGCAACTGGGGCTGGGACCGCCGCGGGGTGTGGGTCAGCGACGGCTGCCGTGCCGAGTTCCGCGTGTATTGACTGCCGACCACACGCTGGCTTTGGCGGATACGCAGACACGGCCGACGTGATCGATGGACTGGGCGCATCCAGTCCAGGAGCCTGCGATGGCACCACCCGATCCTTCCTCGACGATGCTGCATATCCGCGAGGTGATGCCCGCCTCGGGTTTCATCGACAGCGGCATCGGGCATGGATTGGACGAAGGCGATCCGGAGCTGATCTACCGCTTCTCCGGCAGCTGATCGAGATACGTGGTCACCTTTGCGTCCAGCAGGTCCATCAACACCGGATCCATGCAGCGATAGTCGTCGGGGATGTCCAGGCAATGCAGGCGCTTGTGTTCCAGCAGGCGCGCGTATGCGGCCTGCAGGCGATGCTGGTGCTTGGCTTCCATCACGAGGATGACATCGGCCCAGCGGATATCCGCCGGGCCGATGGGGCGTCGTGCATGCGGGCTGGTGCCGGCCGACAGCGCGTTGAAGCCGGGCCGCCGTCGCCACATGGCTTCGGCGGTCGGGCTCCGCAGCTGGTTGCGGCTGCAGACGAACAGCAGGTTGATCATTCCTGTTCCTGCAGTTGCCGGGCGCTGAGAACCGGATAGGTTAAGCCCAGCTGGCGTGCACGCGCGAGCTTGGCATCGCGCGTATACAACAGCTTCCAGCTCTTCTCGGGCTTGTAGCGGTAGGCGGTCGTGGCGCGGTCGCCACCACGATTGCGGGCCTGGCTGCGACGCCAGGCACGGTTTCTTGCAGATTCCATGATGTGTTCTCGTGAGTACCGGGTTCAGCAGCCGCGGTAGTACGAGTGGCGCGCAGCATACACCGCACGCACAAAAAAGCCCACGCATCGCTGCGCGGGCTTCTTGATTCATCACAGTGGTCGGGACGGCCGGATTCGAACCGACGACCCTCTGCCCCCAGGCATCGTTCCAGATAGGCCCATCCCGTTGATCTGTAAGGGTTTCAGGCCTTCGCAGGGCATCCCAAAAGTGCAAATTGCACCCCAATCCGATCAATCACTTACGAGCCGATAGGGTGCATATGGCGGCTCTACCCGACGCCATCCGAACGGCGGCGATGCGATCCCCCCTTCAGCCAATCCCCTTCCCTGTCCCGCCAATCGAGGATCTTCTCCGGGTGCTCCCCGCCGCGCCCCGTATCTAGCGCCCCACGGCCAGCATCCCCTTCCTCGGCGAGCGTACATGCAGCGGATCGCGACGAGCCTAGGCAGGTGTCACGAACTGCTGCCCGTCGGCGTCCTTGCTTCGGGTGGGGCGATTCCGGCCCCACAGATACCCGAAAAGGACCCATTAAAATGAATCGAGCGAACTGGTTCGTAGTCTCTCCCGAGGGCGCCAAAGCCGTGGGGCAACTGCATCACTTTGTGACCGCGAACACATCTCTGCCGCCGAAACTGGTGCATCTGGTGTTTTTGCGTGTGTCGCAGCTAAACGGCTGCGCCCACTGCATCGACATTCATACCCGTGATCTGCTTAAGGAAGGCATGCCGTTCGACACAATCGCTCTCCTACCTGTTTGGCACGAGGCCGCCTATCTATTCTCCGAACAAGAGCGCGCCGCACTGGCATGGGCAGAGGAAGTGACGCTCGTGAGCGAAACCCATGCATCTGATGAGGCGTACGAAAAAGTAGCCGCAGTATTCGGCGAGAAAGACCTGGTCGACCTCACGCTCACCATTGCGGCCATGAACGCGATCAACCGGATGGGCGTGAGCTTCAGATTGAAGCCCCGCGCCAAGCCCGCTGCGGAGAAGTAGCGTACGGCACGCCGGAGATCGTCCTGGCTTTGTCCGGGCCGAGGCGCTCGTAGGAACCATCGGTGGCCTACTCACCGCAAGGAACGGGCGGAGCAAGCCCCGCCCACATAGTGCCTTAACCCTGGACTTCCGCCCGGAAGGCAATCTCAATCAGCTGCTCGGGGAAGGCCAACGCCGAGACCCCGATCAGGTTGCTGGCCACCTGCGGCACCGGCTGGCCATACACGGCCGGCCGGACTTTGCTACTGGCCGCGAAAGCGGCCGGAACGTCGATGACGAACAGCGTTTCCTCGACCACGTCCGCGATCGACCCACCCAGCTCTGCCAGCAGCACCTGCGCGTTCTCGTAGGTGCGCCTCATCTGGGCTTCCATGGTATCGAAGTTGGCGGGCTTGCCGTCGGCCCCCAGCTCCGCCGGCGCAACCAGCTCGCCCTGCGGCGTGTGCGAGAGCTGGCCGGACACGAAGATCGTGTTGTTGACGCGGACGGCCTGTACGTACCCGTAGGCCGATTCCCACGGCACTCCGAAGCTGGCGGTCTTTCGATTGGTAGCGTTCATCATTGCTCTCTCTGGTGAAAGGGCAAGTGTGGCAAGCATTTTGAGTCGACCGCCTCCCCTGAACGGGGGATCAGATTCGAGCGCGGGACAGCTGCTCTCTACCTGCCTTGACCCACGCCTTCATCGGATCCCTCGCCCTGGGCTTGGTCTCCTTCGGCGGTCGGCGCGGTTCCAGCGCTTCCTTGATCCGCGCCAGTTCCAACCGCCCGGCCTCGGCCAGGCGCCGGGCCTGTTGCTGCTGCTCGCGCGTCGGCGGCAGGCCTGGCAGCGGCGGCTCGGGCTGGATCGGAGTGCTGTCGGTCAGCCGGGCGACCGCCTGGCGCAGGGGAAGATCGGGATACAGCCTGGCCGCGCACCAGCGCTCGGCGTACCGCTTCGCCTGCCGGACGTTGGCCGCGCGCACTTCCTTCACCTGCCACATCTTCTGGCCTTCCATCCATAGCCGGACCCCGGGACCGCCGTCGGGCGTGACGCTGGCCGTCTCCCGGCCGTTGTACCAAAGCGCCCAGCGCTCGCCGGTCTGGACCCAGCCAGAGGGGATTGGGGCGGTGCGGAAGCCGTGGGAAGAACGCATGGCCGGAAGGATACGGCTGGTGACGGTGAAGTTTGCCGACGTGCGCGACGGCCACCTGTGGGTAGTGCCGTCGAAAACCGAGGGCTCGACGAACGTTCGACTACAGATCGCCGTGGCCGGGCCGCTGCTCGACCTGCTGGCCAGGTGCCGCGATGACGTGGTTTCGCCGTTCGTGATCCACCGCCTGCCGGAAAAGGCCAGGCCCAGCGACAAGCGCGCGAAGGACCGAGCGCACCACACGCAGGTGCTGCCCGAGCAGCTGTCGCGTGCGTTCGCAAAGGCACGCGATGCTGCCGGCGTGGGTGGCGAAGCACCGCCAACATTCCATGAGATCCGCAGCCTGGGCGGTGCGCTGCTGCGCGATGCGGGCTGGACCACGGAACAGATTCAAGCGCTGATGGGACACGGCAACGCGTCGATGACTGAGCATTACCTGGGTGGCCATGAAGCGCCGTGGCAGCCGGTCACCACGGGTATCGCGCTACCTCGATAGGGTGGCGATAGGGTGGTAATAGGGTGCACAACGAAAAAAGGCCTGCACCGCATGGCGCAAGCCCTTGTTCTATCGCTGCTTTTGGTCGGGACGGCCGGATTCGAACCGACGACCCTCTGCCCCCCAGGCAGATGCGCTACCAGGCTGCGCTACGCCCCGACTGATGCTGCGATGTGCCCGCCAGTGCGGCGGGCCGTGAAGTATAGCGGATTACGATGGAAATTGGATCAGCGGCGCAGCAACTGCAGCACTTCTTCCAGCTCCATGCGCACCTGCTTGATGATCTGGTTGCTCAGCGCCGATTCCTCGCGGGCATCGGGACCATCCAGGCGCAGGCGTGCACCACCGATGGTGTAGCCCTGTTCGTACAGCAGGCTGCGGATCTGCCGCACCATCAGCACGTCATGGCGCTGGTAGTAGCGGCGGTTGCCTCGGCGCTTGGCCGGCTCAAGGCTGGGAAACTCGGTTTCCCAGTAGCGCAGGACGTGCGGCTTGACGTCGCACAGCTCGCTGACCTCACCGATGGTGAAGTAGCGCTTGGCCGGGATCGGCGGTAGTTCGCGATTACTGCCCGGATCCAGCATAAGCTTCCACCCTCTCCTTGAGCTTCTGGCCCGGACGGAAGGTGACCACCGTACGGGCGGAAATCGGAATTTCCTCGCCGGTCTTCGGGTTGCGACCCGGGCGCTGGTTCTTGCGCCGCAGATCGAAATTACCGAAGCCCGACAGCTTCACCTGACGTCCCTGTTCCAATGCTTCACGCAGCACATCGAAAAACGCGTCGACGAATTCCTTGGCTTCCCGCTTGTTCAGACCGACTTCGTCGAACAGCTTTTCCGCCATCTCCGCCTTGGTCAATGCCATTGCCTGCTACCCCCGAGTGCCGCCCGCTCAGCCGCGGATCCGGGCGTGGTGTTCACGCTCGATGGCAGTGACCGCCTCGGCCACCACCGCATCCACGTCGCGGTCCGTCAGAGTGCGCGACTTGTCCTGCAAAA
Organism: Stenotrophomonas sp. GD03777; assembly: GCF_029842485.1. NCBI lineage: Bacteria > Pseudomonadati > Pseudomonadota > Gammaproteobacteria > Lysobacterales > Lysobacteraceae > Stenotrophomonas > Stenotrophomonas sp. GD03777. Next base: position 16,066 of record NZ_JAOCGL010000039.1, on the reverse strand, counting down.
TCAAGCCCATAGCGAGACTCTTGAATCCCGGCTCGACGCCCTGGCCGACGTAACGGTCGAACAGGTTCAGGTCGCGCAGCAGCGGGCCGGCGGCCTGGCGCACGGTCGCCGCCAGATCGGCCCAGGCCACCTGTTCAGGCACCAGGAACGCCAGGTCGCGACGCACCGCCGGGAAGCGCGACAGCTCGCCGGCACGTGGCAGGCGACGGGCGGTCAGCGGTTCCAGATCCAGCTCGAAGGCGTAGACATCGGCCTCGATATCCATCGCCTTGGCCAGACGCGGGTGGATCTGGCCGATCCAGCCGATCACCACGCCATCGCGGTACACCTCGGCCGACCGCGCCGGGTGGCCGTAGGCACGGGCCGACGGGCGGAACTCCAGTACCGCACCACTGGCAGCCGCCAGCGATTCCAGGTCGCCCTTCAGGTCATGGAAGTCGACCTTGCGAGTCGGCAGGCCCCACTGCACCGCCTGCGCGTCACCGCAGACAGCTGCCGCCACGCGCGGCGTTTCCAGCGGTGCCGGCTGGCCATCTCCGGCCTGCTGGGCGAACACGCGGCCGAGCTCGAACAGGCGCACGCGGCCGAGCTGGCGGGCGGCGTTGCGGCCCAGTGTGGCGACCAGGCCCGGCAGCAGCGACGGACGCATTACCGCCAGTTCGGCCGACAGTGGATTGGCCAGTGGCACCAGGCCGTCGCGCAGCTGCCACTGGGCCAGCAGCGCATCGTCGACGAAGGCGAAATTGACGGTTTCCTGCTGGTCACGGGCGATCAGCTGGCGGCGCACGCTCAGCGCGTCCAGCTGGGTCTCGCTCGGCATCGCCACGCGGGCGGCACCGCCCGGCAGCGTGGTCGGGATCTGCTCGTAACCGTGGATGCGGGCCAGCTCTTCGATCAGGTCTTCTTCAATGGCGATGTCGAAGCGGCGGCTCGGCGCGACCACCTGCCAGCCGTCGGCAGCAGCAACCACGTCCATGCCCAGCGCGCGCAGGATGCGCTCGACTTCCGCATCGTCGATGGTGATGCCGAGCACGCGGGTGATGCGGGCGCGGCGCAGCACGATGGTTGCCGGCTGCGGCAGATCGGCTTCACGCACGGCCTCGGTAACCGGCGCCGGGGTGCCGCCCGCCAGGTCCAGCACCAGGCGAGTGGCGTACTCGATCGCGATGCGCGGCAGCGCCGGATCGACGCCGCGCTCGAAGCGGTGGCCGGCATCGGTGTGCAGGCCCAGCTTGCGGCCACGGCCCATGATCGCAGCCGGCGCGAAGTGCGCGGCTTCCAGGAACACGGCGGTGGTTGCGTCGGTGACACGGGTGTCGAAGCCGCCCATCAGGCCAGCCAGGCCGATCGCACGATCGGCGTCGGTGACCACCAGGAAGCTGTCGTCCAGCGCGGCATCGCGGCCGTCCAGCAGCTTCAGCGTCTCGCCCGCGCGCGAACGGCGCACGGCAATGCTGCCCTGCAGGGTGCCGAGGTCGTAGGCATGCATCGGCTGGCCCAGCTCCAGCATCACATACTGGGTGATGTCGACCAGCAGCGAGACCGGACGCACGCCACTGCGGCGCAGGCGCTCGGCCATCCACAACGGAGTCTTGGCGGCGGCGTTGACGCCCTCGATGACACGGCCCAGGTAACGCGGCGCTTCGGCGCCGGCGTCGAGCTGGATGCTCAGCTCACGGCTGCCGACTGCCGGAATGGCCTCGGCAGCGAAGTCCAGCACTTCGCTGCGGGTGGCGGCGGCGACGTCATAGGCGATGCCGCGCAGGCTGAAGCAGTCGGCGCGGTTCGGGGTCAGCTTGATCTCGATGCTGGCGTCCGGCAGGCCCAGGTAGTCGACCAGGGCGTGGCCGACCGGCGCGTCATCGGGCAGCTCCAGCAGGCCGGAGGCATCGTTGTCCAGGCCCAGCTCCTTGGCCGAGCACAGCATGCCGTTGGACTCGACGCCGCGCAGCTTGGCCGGCTTGATCTTCAGCTCGCCGATCTGCGCACCCACCATGGCCAGCGGCGCGACCAGGCCCGGGCGCGCGTTCGGTGCGCCGCAGACGATCTGCAGCAGTTCGCCCTGCCCGGCATCGACCCTGCACACCTGCAGGCGATCAGCTTCGGGATGGCGCACGGCCTCGACGATGCGCGCCACGACCACGTGATCGAGGCCTTCGCCCAGCGCGGTCACTTCTTCCACTTCCAGGCCGATGGCGGTCAGCACTGCACTCAGTTCATCGCGCGAGGCGCCGGTCGGGACATGGCTGCGCAGCCAGTTTTCGGAGAATTTCATGGTGTCACCCTGGTGGGCCCGGCGCATGCGCCTGGGCCTGCGAATTTAGGAGCAGCCGAGCATGGCTCAGCTCTACATGGTTGCGGCTTACGCGAACTGTTTCAGGAATCGCACGTCGTTCTCGAAGAACGCGCGCAGATCGTTGACGCCGTAACGAAGCATCGCGAAACGCTCCACGCCCATGCCGAACGCGAAGCCGGTGTAGCGCTCCGGATCGATGCCGACGTTGCGCAGCACGTTCGGATGGACCATGCCGCAGCCCAGCACTTCCAGCCAGCGGGTGCTGCCGTCGGGCTGCTGCCAGGCAATGTCCACTTCCGCGCCCGGCTCCACGAACGGGAAATAGCTGGGGCGGAAGCGCATCTCGAAGTCGCGCTCGAAGAACGCGCGCACGAACTCGGCCAGCGTGCCCTTCAGGTCGGCGAAGGTCGAATGCTCGTCCACCAGCAGGCCTTCCACCTGGTGGAACATCGGCGAATGGGTCTGGTCGCTGTCGCTGCGGTACACCTTGCCGGCGGCGATCATGCGCAGTGGCGGCGCGTGGTCGCCCATGTAGCGCACCTGCACGCCGGAGGTGTGCGTGCGCAGCAGGCGGCCGTCGCCGAAGTAGAAGGTGTCGTGCATGGCGCGCGCCGGATGGTGCGGCGGGAAGTTCAGCGCCTCGAAATTGTGCCAGTCGTCCTCGATCTCCGGCCCTTCCGACAGCTCGTAGCCCAGCCGGCCGAAGATGCCGGTGATGCGCTCCAGGGTGCGGGTGATCGGGTGCAGGCCGGCACGGTCGCCGTTGCGGCCCGGCAGGGTGATGTCGATGGCTTCGGCGGCCAGGCGCGCATCCAGCGCCGCGTCCTCCAGCAGCGCCTTGCGCTCGCCCAGCGCGCGGGTCAGCGCGTCGCGGGCCTGGTTGATCGCTTCACCAGCGGCCTTGCGCTCGTCCGCCGGCAGGGCGCCGAGCTGCTTGAGCTGCGAGGTGATGCTGCCACTCTTGCCAAGCAGGGCCACGCGCAGCTGTTCCAGCACGTCGGGACTCTGTGCGGCGGCCACATCGGCCAGCGCCTGGGTGGTGAGGGATTGGATGTCGCTCATGGGGGGCCGGAACTCCAGTCGATCTGCCATCGCGATGCGCGAAGGGCCGACCCCTGTCGCCACCGCCGTCCCCGCGCTGCCGCCATGGCCTCGCCGGAACCCAAAAAAGAATGGGGAAGGACTTGCGCCCTTCCCCATGCATTGCCTTGACCTGACACCGTTCCGAGTGAACGGTTACGGCATCGGGAAGGACTTATGCCGCCAGCGCGCCCTTGGCCTTTTCGGCCAGCGCAGCAAAACCGGCTGCGTCGTGCACGGCGATGTCAGCCAGGACCTTGCGATCCAGGGTGATGCCAGCCTTCAGCAGGCCGTTCATGAAGCGGCTGTAGCTCAGGCCGTTGATGCGGGCAGCCGCATTGATACGGGTGATCCACAGCGAACGGAAGTTGCGCTTCTTCTGCTTACGGCCGATGTAGGCGTACTGCTGTGCCTTGATGACCGCCTGCTTGGCGACGCGGAAGACCTTGCGACGGGCGTTGTAATAGCCCTTGGCGAGATCCAGAATCTTCTTGTGGCGGCGACGCGCCTGTACGCCACGCTTAACTCGTGCCATTTTTCAGTTCCTCAGAGGTAAGGGAGCATGCGGTCCAGACGGCCTGCGTCTTCTGCACGGACATGGCCCGTCTGACGCAGATTACGCTTACGCTTGGTCGCTTTCTTCGTGAGGATGTGGCTACGGTTGGCGTGGCCGCACTTGTACTTGCCCGAGGCGGTCTTGCGGAAACGCTTGGCCGCTGCCCGGTTGGTCTTGATCTTGGGCATTGCAATGTCCTTGATGGGATATGACCCTGGTTTCTGACTGATCTGGCGGCGGCCTGGGCCGCTCTTTCCGTCCTGCCATGATCGGCGTACGACCCGTCCTGGGTGGGTCGAGCCGGGCATGATACAGGCAAAACCGCCCTGCCACCAGCCCCTGCAGCCCTTTCGCCGGCACTTCACCGGCATCCTGCAAAAGCAAAGGGACGCCAGCGGCGTCCCTTTATCCTGAACCATTCAGCCAGGCGCCCCGGAAGGCGGCCCGTCCGGCCTCAGGTCTTCTTCTTCGGCGCGATCATCATGACCATCTGGCGCCCTTCCAGGCGCGGACGGGATTCAATGACGATGTCCTCGCCCAGATCGGCCTCGATCCGGTTGGCCATTTCACGACCCAGTTCCTGGTGGCTCATTTCACGGCCACGGAAGCGGATGTTGACCTTGATCTTGTCGCCTTCTTCAAGGAACCCGCGCATCTTGCGCAGCTTGATCTGGTAGTCGCCCTCGTCCGTGACCGGACGGAACTTCACTTCCTTGATCTCGACCTGCTTGGTCTTCTTCTTGGCCTCGCTGGCCTTCTTCTGCGCTTCGAACTTGAACTTGCCGAAGTCCATGATCTTGCAGACCGGCGGATCGGCCTGCGGCTGGATCTCGACCAGGTCCAGGCCTTCATCTTCGGCCATGGACAGCGCTTCGTCGCGCGACAACACGCCGATCATTTCTCCGTCACTGCCGATCACGCGGACGCGCGGCACACGGATTTCCTGATTCTTGCGGTTCTGTTTGTTGTCAGGGGTGCTGATATTACGTTCTCCCAAGGGTATCGAACCGGTCCGGGTGCCTGTGCGCCCGGACCGGACCTTTGCTTACGCGCCCTCGGCCTGGAGCCGCTCGATGAAGGCCTGCAGGCTCATGCTGCCCAGGTCTTCGCCAGAACGCGTACGCACCGCCACAGCCCCATTCTCCTTCTCGCGGTCACCGATGACCAGCAGGTAGGGCACGCGCTGCAACGTATGCTCGCGGATTTTATAGCCGATCTTCTCGTTACGCAAATCCGAGCTGACGCGGAAGCCTTGCTCCGCAAGGGTTTTGGTCACGCCCGAGACGTAGTCGGCCTGGGCGTCGGTGATGTTGGCCACCACCACCTGGGTCGGTGCCAGCCAGGCCGGGAACTGGCCGGCATGGTGCTCGATCAGGATGCCCAGGAAGCGCTCCATCGAGCCGACGATGGCGCGGTGCAGCATGACCGGGTGCTTCTTCTGGCTGTTCTCGTCCACGTACTCGGCGCCCAGGCGGCCCGGCATCATGAAGTCGACCTGCATGGTGCCCAGCTGCCAGGTACGGCCGATCGCGTCCTTCAGGTGGTACTCGATCTTCGGGCCGTAGAAGGCACCCTCGCCCGGCAGCTCCTGCCATTCCACGCCACAGGCGGTCAGCGCCGAGCGCAGCGCGCCTTCGGCCTTGTCCCAGGTGGCGTCGTCACCCAGGCGCGACTCCGGACGCAGCGCGATCTTGATCTGGATCTCGTCGAAGCCGAAGTGCTGGTAGACCGCCAGCGCCTGCTGGTGGAAGGCCGTCACTTCCGACTCGATCTGGTTTTCCGTGCAGAACACGTGGCCGTCGTCCTGGGTGAAACCACGCACGCGCAGGATGCCGTGCAGCGCGCCGGACGGCTCGTTGCGGTGGCAGGAACCGAACTCACCGTAGCGGATCGGCAGGTCGCGGTAGCTGTGCAGGCCCTGGTTGAACACCTGGATGTGGCCCGGGCAGTTCATCGGCTTGACCGCGTACGTGCGCTTCTCCGATTCGGTGAAGAACATGTTGTCCTGGTAGTTGTCCCAGTGGCCGGACTTCTTCCACAGGCTCACGTCCAGGATCTGCGGGCAGCGCACTTCGCCGTAGCCGCTGCTGCGGTAGACCTTGCGCATGTACTGCTCGACCACCTGCCACAGTGCCCAGCCCTTCGGGTGCCAGAACACCAGGCCCGGGGCTTCTTCCTGCAGGTGGAACAGGTCCTGCTGCTTGCCGATGCGGCGGTGGTCGCGCATCTCGGCTTCCTCGATGCGCTTGATGTACGCCTCCAGCTGCTTCTTGTCAGCCCAGGCGGTGCCGTAGATGCGCTGCAGCTGCTCGTTCTGCGCGTCGCCGCGCCAGTAGGCGCCGGAGATGCGGGTCAGCTTGAAGGCCTTCAGGAAGCGCGTGTTCGGCACGTGCGGGCCCCGGCACATGTCCACGTATTCCTGGTGGTAGTACATGCCCATCGCCTGGATGTCGTCGGACATGTCTTCGATCAGGCGCAGCTTGTAGTCCTCGCCACGGGCCTTGAAGATCTCGATCACCTCGGCGCGCGGCGTCATCTTCTTGATGACGTCGTAGTCCTGGGCGATCAGTTCACCCATGCGCTTCTCGATCGCGGCCATGTCGTCCGGCGTGAACGGGCGCTCGGAATAGATGTCGTAGTAGAAGCCCTCGGCAATCACCGGGCCGATCACCATCTTCACGTCCGGGTACAGCTGCTTGACGGCGTGGCCGACCAGGTGGGCGCAGGAGTGGCGGATGATCTCCACGCCCTCCTCGTCCTTGGCGGTGATGATGCGCAGGCTGGCATCGTGGTCGATGACGTCGCTGGCATCGACCAGCACGCCATCGACGGAACCGGCGATGGTGGCCTTGGCCAGGCCGGCACCGATCGACTGGGCGACGTCCATGACGCTGACGGGATTTTCGAACTCGCGGCGGCTGCCGTCGGGAAGGGTAATGTTGATCATCGCAGTGGCTTCGTGCGGGGCCCGCGGGGCGGGCTGGAAAGCGTTCCCGGGCCGCGGCCCGGGCAATAAAAAAGCGCCGCGAGGGCGCCTGGAACACAGGGCCTTCGGGGGCAGGTCAACAGTGGGCGGTGGTAGTGCTCATGTCGCACGCTCGGCCGGCGCTGGGCGCGGGCCACCTTGTTCCAGTCAGGAGTCTGCGACGATCTTAAACCAGCGCACCGGAAAGCCCAAGGGCTGCCGTGCGGTCCGCTGAATGGCCGGCGCTGGCGGCGTGAAAACGCAATGATTACCATGTCCGCGCAGCCCGCCCCGTGCCAGCCTGCCCGCTTCCCCCAGGACCTCGTGATGCGCCACCCGCTCCGACCGGCTCCCGCCGGCCCCGCCCGTGCCCCGCGTTCGCCGGCCCACTGCCGCGGCGCCCGCCCGCAATGATCACCGTCGGCCTTTCCACCCTGGGCTTCTGCAGCCTGGGCATGCTGGCAGCGATGTTTTCGGCACTGGCCTTCTATGCCGCCTCGCCGCACTGCCGTTGGCCCCGCCTGCGCCGTGCCGGTCGTCTCGGCCGCCAGATCGGCCTGGTCGCCGCCGCTGCTGCCCTGTGGTTGTGGATGGCCGAACTCGGCTTCGCTGCCGGCCTGGTGGCGATGCTGTGCACCTGGATGCTCGCTGCGATGCTGTTGCCGGCGCTGGCCGCCTGGCATCGCCCGGGCACGGAGTCACCCTGATGTGGCCGCGCGCCTTCGCCGGCATCATCGCTGGCTTCCTGCTTGCGGCCGCCGCTACCGGCCTGCTGGCCTGGCTGCCGCCCGGCCCGTGGCAGCGCGCACTGGTGCCGACCCTGATCGCCTTCATCCCGTTATGGATGCTGGCCGCCCTGTGGGCGTTCAGCTTCCGCAGCGCACTGCGCGCCTGGCTGGTTCTGGGTGGCAGCGCCGCGGCCGGCTTCGCCGTGCTCGGGCTGCTGCGCCTGACCGGCGCGGTGCAATGAGAGCTCCCCCATGAAGTTCAGTTCGCAGACGCTGCGCACGTTCACCACCCTGCACACCTGGGTCGGCCTGGTCGCCGGCTTCGGCCTTTTCGTGGCCTTCTATGCGGGTGCGCTGACCCTGTTCCATCACGACTTGCCGCTGTGGCAGACCCCGGGCGCAGCCACCGCCTTGCCGGCGGGCCTGGACGATGCGCAGTACCTGCTGGAAGACGTACTGGCGACACACCCGGAGGCCCGCCGCCACGTTGGCATGACCTTCCCCGGCACCGAACACCCGCAGCCCCTGGCGTACTGGCAGGCCGATGACGGCAGCTGGCGCTACGCCTGGCCGGGCCAGATCGCCGGCAGCCCCTCGCCGCCGCAGACCGGACTGGCAGAACTGGTCAACGAACTGCACTACAGCCTCGGCCTGCCGGTGGCCGGCATCTATGTGATGGGCATCGTCAGCCTGCTGTATGGCATGGCGCTGCTGAGCGGCCTGGTGATCCACCTGCCGAGGCTGTTCGGCGACCTGTTCGCGCTGCGCCCGGGCCGCAACCTGAAGCAGCTGTGGCAGGACGCGCACAACGTGATCGGCGTGCTCAGCCTGCCTTTCCACCTGATGTTCGCAGTCACGGGCGCCCTGCTGTGCCTGGTGTTCGTGCAGATGGCCCTGCTCAATCCGCTGATCTACGACGGCAAGGCGCTGCAAGCGGTACCGACCGCGATGGACACTGCGCCGGTGCGCGACGCCAGCGGGATTCCGGCGCCACCGGGCAGCCTGCGCGTGCTGCATGCGCGCGCACTTGAAGTGGCCCGCGCGCAGGGCGTGGCCAACTTTGAACCGGCCTACCTGAAGCTGGCCAATGGCGGCGATGCCAACGCCACGATCGAGATCACCGGCGAGGCCAGTGGCACCCTCGGCCCGCTTGGTGCCGTGGCATTGGACGTCGCCACCGGCAACCTGCTCGCGTCGCAGCTGCCGGGCCAGCGCGACGCCAACCACGCCACGCTCAGCGCCGCCTACGCGCTGCACTTCGGTGAGTTCGGCAACGGCGTGGTGGTCTGGCTGTACTTCCTGCTCGGCCTCGGCGGTGCGTTCCTGTTCTACTCCGGCAACCTGCTGTGGATCGAGTCGCGGCGCAAGCGTCGCCAGCCACAACAGCCACGTGCCGGTGTGAACATGGCGCGGGCCACGGTCGGGGTGTGCATCGGCCTGTGCGTGGCGATCTCGGTCGCGTTCGTCACCGCACTGGTGCTGGAGCGGCTGGCACCGTCGGCGGTCGACCACGGCATCCGCTGGACCTGCTTCGGCAGCTGGGCAGCCTGTGCGCTGTGGGCTGCACTGCGCCGCCCCGCGCAGGCCGCGCGCGAACTGCTGTGGGCCGCAGCGATCAGCACTGCACTGGTGCCGGTCCTGCACGGTGCACTCAATGGTGACTGGCTGTGGCGCGCCGCCGCGCGTGGCCAGTGGCCGCTGTTCTGGATCGATGCCATCGCGCTGGCCATGGCCTTCGGCTTCGCCCGCCTGGCCGTCGCCAGCCAGCGCCGCGCCCGCAACGGCGATCCGAACAGCGTCTGGGCGAACTGAAGCGTCGCCGGGCATGAGCCCGGCGCCAGCACGCGACTCAATCGCCGATGCGCGCCTTCTGCCACGGGCCGAGCATGGCGTTGAGCAGGCTGGCCTGATCGTCGTCACCGGTCAGCTCCCACATGAACACTCCGGCCAGGCCCTGCTCGCGGGCGAACTGCGCACGCAGGCCGATCGAACGCGGGTCCTCATAGCTGATGAGGATCTTCTGCCCGGCGTTGTACAGCCACGGGCTCTGCGCCTGCGGCTGCCAGTGCCTGGTCCAACCCGGCTGGTCGAGATAGCGCGCCTTGATCACCCGCCAGTCGCCGGCATCGGCCGGTGCACTGTAGGGCTGATACAGGCCGTCCGGTGCATCGCCGGTGACCTTGAAGCCGCGCCCGTAGAACGGCACGCCCAGCACCAGCTTGTCGGCCGGCACGCCATGTTCACGGTAGTACTGCACGGCGCCGGCCACGTTGTTCCAGCGGCGCAGCTCCGGCGCCAGCGGATCGGCCGGCACTTCATGCAAGGGCGCATTGAAGGTCGACACCGACGAAAAGCCGGTGCCCATGTCGTAGCTCATCAGGTTGATGAAATCGAACACCCTGGCCAGCGCCGGCAGGTCGTAGCTCGCCGCTGGATCATAGGGACCGTCGGTCTGCAGGCGGCCGGCGGCCAACGCGGCGGTCAGCAGCATCGGCTGGCCCACCTTGCGACCGCGTGCATCGAGTGCCTGGCGGAAGGACTGCGCAAGCCGGGTCAGGTTGGCGCGATCCTGCGGGCGATGCGCCAGCTCCTTCGGTCCGCCACTGACCGGGAATTCCCAGTCGATGTCCACGCCATCGAAGCTGCCGGCGTGGCGCTCGAAGAACAGCGCCATGCATGAGTCGACCAGGCGCTTGCGGCTGGTTTCGGTCAGTGCCGCATCGGAGAAGCCGCCTGCGCCCCAGCCGCCAATGGAAATCAGCGTGCGCAGCTGCGGGTGCGCCTTCTTGAGTTCGGCCAGTGCGGCGAAATTCTTCGGCGCTTCCGCACCGACCGTGCAGCGGCCGTCCTCGATGGTGGAGAACGCGTAGAACAGGTGGGTCAGGCGCTCGGCCGGAATGCTCGACACCGGATAGCGCTCGGCCGATCCGCCAGGGTAGTAGGCGCCGAAGATCGGCGGCTGTGCGGGCGCTGCGTGCGCGGCAATGGGCAAGGCACCGGCAATCAGCACGGCAAGGACGGCCACGGTCTGGCGGAACATGGGATCTCCCGGTTCAAAGGCGCCGCCACGTTAGCAAACGGAAGGACCCATGGGACGGATGTCGCGGCATGTCGCCCCGTGACAGGCACACCGCATCCCGTGACGACAGCGGGGCAGACACGCGATTGCCGTCATGCACTGCAGCAGGACACGCACCGACGCCGCCGCCCCATGCATCGGCTAAGGTAGCCGCAGACCTTCAATCGCGCATGGACATGAGCATCGACTACGACAGTATCGACGACGGCGACCTGCTTGGCGACGAAACCCTCGACGACCGCGAGGCACTGGAGGCGCGCGCCTACGCCGCCTTCCGCGAAGGCGACCTGCAGCAGGCGGTGGCGCTGTTCGGCGAGCTGATCGCACTCGCTGCCGAAGTCCCGTACCTGCATTACATGCGCGGATTGGCACACAAGTACCTGCGCGACTGGGCCTCCTCACTGCAGGACAACCTGCAATCAGAACAGCTGCGCGGCGAGTTCGATGAAGCCACCGCGTGGAATGCCGGTATCGCCGCCACCGGCGTCGGTGACTGGGCCGAAGCACGCCGCCAATGGTCCCGCTGTGGCATCACCCTGCCCGAGGGCGAAGGCCCGATCGAGGGCAACTTCGGCGTAGCCTGCGTGCGCTTGGCACCGTGGTCCGACGCCGAAGTGGTGTTTATGAGCCGCATTGATCCGGTGCGTGCACGCATCGACAACGTACCGCTGCCTGAAAGCGGCTTCCGCTTCGGCGACATCGTGCTGCACGACGGGGCCTCGACCGGCCAACGTGCCTATGACGAGCGCCAGGTGCCGGTGTTCAATGCCATGCAGCGCCTGCAGCCTTCGGACATGGCGACCTTCACCGTGTTCGTGCAGTGCGACTCGGCCGATGACATCGCTGCCCTGGAGGCCATCACGCTGCCCGGCATCGGCATGGTCGAGGACTGGACGGCCACCGTGCGCCGGCTGTGCCGCCGCTGCAGCTACGGCACGCCTCACCATCATGGCGATGAGGCACCACGTGAAGACCAATGGAGACGCGAACGTGACCTCGGCGTGGCCGCACAGGGCCGGGCCGCGGTGGAAAAGCTCATGGCGATGTGGGTTGCTGCAGCCCCCGGCCGCGTGCTGGAGGCCATCGAACAGCGCGAGCACCCGCTGAGTGACCCCGAGCCGGGCCAGGTGTGGTGGCTGGGAGAGGAGGAAGAAGGCGCGCAGGTGTAGGGACCAACGATCCTCGCCCACAGGATTCCAGGCAAAGAGAAAGCGGGCCGAAGCCCGCTTTCTCATTTGCGAAAGCGTGAGGACCAACGGTCCTCACCCACCGCACGATCAGCAGTACCGATTATTCGGCGCTGGCGCCTTCGCCTTCTTCGACGGCCTTCATCGACAGGCGGATACGGCCCTGCTTGTCGACTTCCAGCACCTTGACCTTGACCACATCGCCTTCCTTCAGCTTGTCGCCGACCTTCTCGACGCGCTCGCTGGAGATCTGCGACACGTGGACCAGGCCGTCCTTGCCCGGCAGGATGGTGACGAACGCACCGAAGTCCATGATCTTGGCGACCTTGCCTTCGTAGATGCGGCCCGGCTCGACGTCCGAGGTGATCTGCTCGATGCGGGCCTTGGCAGCCTGGGCAGCGATGGCGTTGACCGACGCGATGACGATGGTGCCGTCGTCCTGGATGTCGATCTGGGTGCCGGTTTCCTTGGTGATGGCCTGGATGGTCGAGCCACCCTTGCCAATCACTTCGCGGATCTTGTCCGGGTGGATCTTGATGGTCAGCAGGCGCGGCGCGTAGTCCGACAGCTCCTCACGCGGAGCGGTCAGGCCGTGGGCCATTTCACCCAGGATGTGCAGACGGCCAGCCTTGGCCTGCTGCAGGGCCTGCTTCATGATCTCTTCGGTGATGCCTTCGATCTTGATGTCCATCTGCAGGGCGGAGATGCCCTCAGCGGTACCGGCCACCTTGAAGTCCATGTCGCCCAGGTGATCTTCGTCACCCAGGATGTCGGACAGGACCACGAAACGGTCGCCTTCCTTGACCAGGCCCATGGCAATACCGGCCACCGGTGCCTTCACCGGCACGCCGGCGTCCATCAGGGCCAGCGACGAGCCGCAGACCGACGCCATCGACGAAGAACCGTTCGACTCGGTGATTTCCGAGACGACGCGGATGGTGTACGGGAAGGCTTCCAGCGACGGCATGACAGCCAGCACGCCGCGCTTGGCCAGACGACCGTGGCCGATTTCGCGGCGCTTCGGGCCCATCATGCGGCCGCACTCGCCCACCGAGAACGGAGGGAAGTTGTAGTGGAACAGGAAGTTTTCCTTGTACTCACCGGCAACTGCATCGATGACCTGGCCATCACGGGCAGTGCCCAGGGTGATGGTCACGATGGCCTGGGTTTCGCCGCGGGTGAACAGCGAGGAACCGTGGGTACGCGGCAGCACGCCAGTCTTCACGGCGATCGGGCGGACGGTGTCCAGCGCACGGCCGTCGATACGGACCTTGGTGTCCAGCACCGAGTCACGCATGGTGCGGTATTCCAGCTCGCCGAATTCCTTCGACAGCTCGGCCGGGTTCCAGCCTTCGGCGGCCACGCGGCCCGCCAGGGCTTCGAACACGTCCTTCTTGATCGCCGAGATGGCGTCACGGCGCTGCAGCTTGTCGCGCACCTGGAAGGCTTCGCCCAGGCGCGGGCCGATGGCTTCCTTCAGCGCGGAGATCAGCGCGTCGTTCTTGGCCGGGGCTTCCCAGGTCGACGGCTTGGTGCCGGCTTCGACGGTCAGCTCGTTGATCGCGTTGATGACCTTCTGCATTTCGCGGTGACCGAAAGTCACGGCGCCCAGCATCACGTCTTCGGACAGTAGCGCGGCTTCGGATTCGACCATCAGCACGGCGTTGGAGGTACCGGCAACGACCAGTTCCAGCTGCGAGTCAGCCAGTTCGCTGACGGTCGGGTTCAGGATGTACTCGCCGTTCTTGTAGCCGACCTTGGCAGCGCCGATCGGGCCCATGAACGGGGTGCCGGCCAGGGCCAGGGCAGCCGAGGCGCCGATCAGGGCCGGGATGTCGCCGTCCACGTCCGGGTTCAGCGACATGACCGTGGCGATGATCTGCACTTCGTTCTTGTAGTCTTCCGGGAACAGCGGACGGATCGGACGGTCGATCAGACGCGAGATCAGCGTTTCCTTCTCGGTCGCACGGCCTTCACGCTTGAAGAAACCACCCGGGATGCGGCCGCCGGCGTAGAACTTTTCCTGATAATCGACGGTCAGCGGGAAGAAGTCCTGGCCTTCGCGCGCGCTCTTGGCGGCGACGGCGGTGACCAGCAGTACGGTGTCGTCCATCTTGACGATGACCGCGCCGCTGGCCTGGCGGGCGACTTCGCCGGTCTCAAGCGTGACGGTGTGCTTGCCGTACTGGAAGGTTTTGGTGATTTTTGCCACGGAGGGTGTCCTTGGGGATGCTGTCTGCGAATTTGGACCGTCGGCGACCCTTGCCGCCAGCGGGTGGCCGGATCGTTCCGGCCTGAATCGGGGATTGCGGTGCTACAAAACAAAACCGCGGCGCATCGCTGCGCCGCGGGGGATTCGTTGCTTAGCGACGCAGGCCAAGCTTTTCGATCAGGGCCTTGTAACGCTCGACGTCCTTCTTCTTCAGGTAGTCGAGCAGGCTGCGACGGCGGTTGACCATCTGCAGCAGGCCGCGGCGGCTGTGGTGATCCTTCTTGTGGGTCTTGAAGTGGCCGGTCAGCAGTTCGATGCGGGCGGTCAGCAGGGCAACCTGGACTTCCGGGGAGCCGGTGTCAGCGGCGCTGCGCTTGTTGTCTTCAATGACCTTCTGGGTGTCGATCGACATTTCTTTTTTCTCTGTGATGCGTGGCCGGCAGGAACGCGCTTCGCGCACCGCCAGGCTCGCCGTGGACTACGAGGATGAAACCTGCGCGAGGCAGGTTGCCGGAAAACGGCCGCGAAATTGTAACGGCCAGGGGCTTCCGGGACAAGGACCGGGGCTGAACCAGCCTGCCCCGGTCAGAGGTTGAAACGGCGCTGCGGGGCCAGCAGGCCACTGTCGTCGACCTGGCCCAGGCCCTGGACAGCATCGTCCGGACCGAACACGGCCACCAGGCCATGCGGCCAGGACGCGTCACGCTGGCGCTGGCCGACGCAGAAGCGGTGGGTCTGCCCGGCATCGAGGTCGACCCGCGGGTATCCAGCCAGGCCGGCTGCCAGCGGCAGCAGCAGCGCGTCCATGCCCGCCTCCTCGCCGGCCTCGGCCATCGCCCGTAACTGGTCCAGGGTGACCATCGCCGGCGCGCGGAACGGTTCGACCCACAGCCGGCGCAGCGCGCTGATGTGGGCGCCACAGCCCAGGCGTTCGCCGAGATCGCGGGCCAAGCTGCGGATATAGGTGCCGGAGCCACAGGTCACGCGCAGGTGCAGGCGCCCGGGCAGCTGTTCGAGCACCTCGATCGCGTGCACCTGGACCTCGCGCTCCGGAGCCTCGATGGCCTCGCCGCGGCGGGCCTTCACATACAGCGGTTCCCCGCCCTGCTTCAGCGCCGAATAGATCGGAGCCCGCTGACGGATGTTCCCCGTCAGTGGCGCCAGCGCAGCCTGAAGGGCCTCGGCGCTGATCGCCGGCACCGGGCGCTGCACCAGCACCTGGCCCTCGGCATCATCGGTATCCGTGGTCTGGCCGAGGACGATCTCGGCATCGTACGCCTTGGCCGAACCCAGCAGCAGGCCGGCGATCTTGGTGGCCTCGCCGAAGCATAGTGGCAGCAGGCCGGTGGCCAACGGGTCGAGGCTGCCGGTGTGGCCACCCTTCTCGGCACGGAACAGGCGGCGCGCCACTTGCAGGGCGGCGTTGGAGCTCATGCCGGTCGACTTGTCGAGCAGCAGGATGCCATCCAGGCGGCGGAACTGAATTCGGGTCATGGCAGAAATGTGTAGGGCCGAGCCGTGCTCGGCTGCCGCAGCGCGGTCTGCGTCAGACGTCGCACAGCCGGAATGCAACGACGCCGGGCATGCCCGGCGTCGCGCGGTTATTCGTCGTCGCTCCCGCGACGCTTCTCCGCGGCCAGCGTATCGGGCAGGTCGCGCAGGATGTTGTCGATGTGCTCACCACGGTCGACCGAGTCGTCGTAGTGGAAATGCAGCTCCGGCACGTGGCGCAGCTTCATCGCGCGGGCCAGGTCCATGCGCAGGCGGTAGCCCAGCTCCTTCAGGCCGGCCACGGCTTCAGCCGAGCGTTCCGGCATCAGGGCGGTGACGAACACCTTGGCATGGGCCATGTCGCGGGTGATTTCCACGTCGGACACGCTCACCGAGGGCAACCCGTGCTCGCGCACGGCGTTGTGCACCAGGGTGCCGAGTTCACGGCGCAGCTGGGCGGAGACACGGTCGG
>NZ_JAOCGL010000038.1:0-33904 GCF_029842485.1 Stenotrophomonas sp. GD03777 | reverse complement strand
GGCCGGCCAGCAGCTGTACCGGCCGTTGGCCGGAAGGGACCTGGCTGGCGCGTGCGCGCGGCACGCTCAGCTGTCCTCGTCGAAGCGGCGTTCGAACAGGCCGACCACCGCTTCCATCGCGGCGGCTTCGTCCTCGCCGTTGATGCGCACGGTGACCGGGGTGCCCTGGCCGGCGGCCAGCAGCATCACGCCCATGATGCTCTTGGCGTTGATCTCACGGCCCTTGGCGGCCATGGTCACGTTGCAGCGGAACGGCGCCAGGGTCTGCACCAGCTTGGCGGTGGCCCGGGCATGCAGGCCCAGGCGGTTGCTGACGGTGAGTTCTCGTTCAAGCATCGTCGACTATCGCTCCATTACGGGTACCCGCCGCGGCTGTGGCGGGCAGTTGATCCAGTCCCTGTTCCGGATAATTCATCACCCGCAGCAACATCGGCAGGCTCAGCGCCGATACCCGGCGAACCGGGGTCCCCAGCCGGGCCAGCTGCCCGGCAAGGTTGGCGGGGCTGGCGCCGTACAGGTCGGTCAGGATCAGCACGCCGTCACCTCCGTCGACCCGGCGCAAAGCGGCCGAGGCGAGCGGGAGCAGGGCGTCCAGGTCTGCGTCGAACGGTACTTCGAAAGCTTCGGTTTTCAGCGGCAACTGCCGCAGGAGCCGGGTCGCCACGTCAAGCAGGGCGGTCCCGACCCCGGGATGTGTTACGAGGAGAATGCCACAGGTCATTACTGCACGTTAACAGGTCAAGGTGAATCGGCGATAGCAGCAGATGAGGGGTACTGTGTCCCGTATTCAGTGTTGCTCGGGTCGGGGACCTTTTTCATTGAAAAAGGGATCCGACCCCATGCGTTTTTCGATGCCTGGCAGCGATCCATCCACGCATGGCGTGGATCTACCGTGTCGACCAAGGTCGACACCTACCAACAGCGCACGGAATCTGTCAGAGGCGGGGCGGTGTGGGTAGGCAGGACCGTTGGCGCCATGGATGGCGCCATCGAGCCCCCATGGACGGGTTCACGGCGTGTCCTGGCTACCCACACCGCCCCGCCATCCCACGGAATGCCGCTTTTGCTGTTGCTGTTGCTGTTGCCGGCCAGCGGCCGGCACTACCAACGGGTGCCGGGCGCAGCCCGGCCGACCACCCTCAATCCTGTTCGCGGTGGTAGGTGGCCACGTCCTGCCAGCCCATCTCGCGGGCGTGCCGGGCCATGCGCTCGGCCAGGAACACCGAGCGGTGCTTGCCGCCGGTGCAGCCGAACGCCACGGTCACGTAGCTGCGGGTGCCATCCCCCAGTTTCGGCAGCCAGGTATCCAGGAAATCCATCAGCTGGGCCAGGTAACGCTGCACGTCGGGCTGCGCTTCCAGATAGTCGCGCACGCCCGGCTCGCGGCCGCTCAGCGCGCGCAGGTCCGGGTCCCAGTGTGGATTGGGCAGCACCCGCGCATCGAACACGAAGTCCGCCTCGGCCGGTACGCCGCGCTTGTAGGCGAATGATTCGAACAGCAGCGACAGGCCGGTGGCATGGTCCATCGCGAACTCGGTGATGATCCGCCGCCGCAGCTGGTGCACGTTGAGGGTGCTGGTATCGATCACAGCGTCGGCCTCACGCCGCAGCGGCGCGGTCAGTTCGCGCTCGCGGGCGATCGCTTCGGGCAGCGACAGGCCCAGCTGGCTCAGCGGATGGCGACGACGGGTGTCGGCGTAGCGCTTGAGCACCGTTTCGTCGCTGGCCTCGAAGAACAGTACCTTCACTTCCACGCCGGCGTCGGTGGCCAGCTGCCGCCAGTCGCCCAGCTGGCTCAGGTCAGCCTGGCCGCGGACATCGATGCCTACGGCCAAGCGGCGCGGTGCGCTGCCGTCGTGGTTGGCCAGCAGGCTGCGCACGAAGTCCGGCAGCAGGTGGATCGGCAGGTTGTCCGAGCAGTAGTAGTCCTGGTCCTCGAAGGTCTTCAGGGCGACGGATTTACCCGAGCCGGACAGGCCGCTGACGATGATCAGGGTCGGGGCGGTGGGGATTGCGGTGCTCATGGACAGGCTCTTCGAGGGGCAGGAGGATCAGGGTGTTCGCCGTTCCAGCAGGTTGCTGTGGCGGGCGATGAACATGGCCGCCGGGTCAATGCCCTTGGTGCGCAGGATGTGCAGGCGGGTGGCGGCTTCGGTCAGCACGGCCAGGTTGCGGCCGGGCATCACCGGCAGGGTGATCAGCGGAACGTCCAGGTCCAGCACATGGCGGGTGCCCGAGTCGCCGGTCAGACGCTCGTAGCCATGCGGGGTGGGTTCGGTCATCGGCTTGGTCAGGTGGACGATCAGCCGAAGGTACTTGTTCTTCTTTACAGCCGTGTCGCCGAACATCTCGCGCACGTTCAGCACGCCCAGGCCGCGCACTTCCAGCAGGTCCTGCAGCAGTTCGGGGCAGGTGCCGTCGAGCACGTCCGGGGCGATCTGGGTGAACTCGGGGGCGTCGTCGGCGACCAGGCGGTGACCACGGCTGAGCAGTTCCAGTGCCAGCTCGCTCTTGCCCGACCCGGCCTCACCGGTGATCAGCACGCCAATGGAATAGATCTCCATGAACACGCCGTGCAGGATCACCCTCGGCGCGAGCGTGCGCGCCAGGTGGTAGGACAGGTGGTTCAGCAGTTCGTGGCCGCGCTTGGGCGACAACCACAGCGGCGTGCCGGATTCATCGGCGGCGGCGCGCAGGTCTTCGGGGCAGGCCTGGTTGCGGGTCAGCACCAGCGCAAGCGGGTGCGACTGCATGATCTTTTCGATGGTCTCCCAGCGCTGGCGCGGTTCCAGCGCATCCAGCCAGGACAGTTCCTCGGTGCCCAGGATCTGCACCTTGTTGGGATAGATGGCGTTGAGGTAGCCGGCCAGCGAGGGACGCCGCGAGACCGTGTTGCCGGCCTCCAGCTCGCGCTTCTCACCGGATTTGCCGGCGGCCCAGCGCAGCCCCAGCCGCTCGCGCTGCTGTTCGAACAGTTCACGGGCGGTGATGCTGGTATTCATGCGGCGCTCGCAGGTGGGGTCATGTCCAGCGCCTCGCGCAGGGCCCGGGCATCGCCGGCCGCACGCAGGGCCTGGCGGATATCCGGCGCGGAAAACAGCTCGGCCAGCTCGGACAGCAGCATCAGGTGCTGGTGGGTGTAGTGGGCGGGGACGGCCATCGCGAACACCAGGTCCACCGGCTCATCGCCGCCGAAGTCGACCGGGGCCGCCAGACGCAGCAGGGCGCCACGGGGGCGGTCCAGGGTCGGCGCGCGGCCGTGGGGGATGGCGATACCGTGGCCGATCGCGGTGCTGCCCAGGGCTTCGCGCTGGCACAGGTTCAGATAGATCTGTTCGGCATTGGCCTGGCGGCAGGCCAGCAACCCGGCGGCGGCCTGCAGGACGCTGTCACGGTCGGTGGCCGTGCAGAGCTGGGTCTGCACGGCCGCCAGGAGGTCAGTCAGGGGCATGTCTGCGGGGAACGGTGGCGATCAGCCACCATTGTCGCCCACCGGCAGCGGTGCGTGCTGCTGTTTTTTCTCCTTGTGCTTGATGACCAGGCGGTCAAGCTTGTCCGCAAGCAGGTCGATCGCGGCATACATGGTCTGGCCGCCGGCCTCGGCGTGCAGGGTCTGCCCCGGGATGTTGAGGCTGGCGTCGACGTGGTGTTCGGTCTTCTGCAGCTTGAGGGTCACCCGCGCTTCGCAGTGCTGGTCGAAGTGTTTTCCGATCCGGGCCAGCTTCTCCTCCACATAGGACTGCAGGGCCGGGGTGACTTCGACGTCTTTGCCAAACGTTTCGATGCGCATCGGGTTTCTCCTGTGTTCGGATGTGCCAATGAACCTCTCCGCCGGGCGCGGCGGTGCGTCAAGCGATTCTGACCCTTTCGTGCGAGGCGGAGATGTTCATGGCTTCACGATACTTCGCCACGGTGCGCCGCGCTACTGGAATTCCCGACGATTTGAGCAGGTCAGCCAGCTTGGCGTCAGAAAGCGGCTTGCGCGGGTTTTCGTCGTCGATCAGGCGCCGGATCATCGCCTGGATGGCGGTGCTGGACGCCTCGCCACCGCCTTCGGTATCGATGCCCGAGGCGAAGAAGGCACGCAGCGGCAACGTGCCGCGCGGTGTGCGCACATGCTTGCGGGCGATCGCGCGCGACACCGTCGACTCGTGCAGGCCCAGTTCGGCGGCGATCTCGCGCAGGGTCAGCGGACGCAGCGCCTGTTCGCCGAACTCGAGGAAACCGGCCTGCTGGTGGATCAGGCTGCGCACCACCCGCAGCAGGGTTTCACCGCGCTGCTGCAGGCCCTTCAGCAGCCAGCGCGCCTCCTGCAGCTGGCCACGCAGGTAGCCGGCGTCGGCCTCGCCACAGCGGCGGATCAGCTGTTCGTAGCCACGGTGGATCACCACCTTTGGCCCGGCATGGGCGGCCAGCGCCGCGCGCCAGATGCCGTTCTGCCGCCACACCACCACGTCGGGCACCACGTAGGTATCCTGCGAAAGCGGCGCGATCTGGGTCCCTGGACGCGGGTCCAGCGAGCGCAGCAGGGCGACCGCTGCCTCGACCTCGTCCAGCGGCTGTTTCAGTTCATGGGCCAGACCGGCGACGCCACTGCGTGGCAGCCGTTCCAGCGGGCCTGCCGCAATCTGCCGCGCCAGCGCCAGGCCCGCGGTGTCACCAGGCAACACATCCAGCTGCAGCTGCAGGCATTCGCCGAGCGTGCGCGCGGCAACGCCGACCGGGTCGAAGCGCTGGATGCGATGCAGCACGGCGAGGATCTCGTGCTCGTCGGCGTGGATCGCCGGCAACAGGGTTTCAGCGATGGTGGCCAGCGGCTCGCGCAGGTACCCGTCATCGTCCAACGCATCGATCAGCGCAGCGCCGATGCTGCGGTCATGCAGGGAAAGATGCGACAGGTGCAGCTGCCACAGCAGATGGTCGGCCAGTGTTTCGGTTTCGGCTACGCGCTCGGCAGCGCTGCCGTTGTCGTCGTCATCGTCGAAGCTGCCGCCACTGCCAGCGGCGCTCCAGTCGAGCTCGGCCGGTGCCCAGTCGTCGCCATTGTCGGCGCGTTCGGCCGGCGTGTCGGCGTCCGTGTTGTCGCCGCCTTCATTGGCGGCACTGCTGTCGTTGCTGTCGGCCCAGTCCAGCAGCGGATTGCTTTCCACGGCCTGGGCGATTTCAAGCTCCAGCTCGGTCGTGGACATCTGCAGCAGCTTGATCGCCTGCTGCAGCTGGGGGGTGAGCACCAGCTGCTGTCCCAACGATGTCTGCAGCCGAGTCTTCATGCCTGTGCCGAACGGAAGGAAAGGGACCCAGCACCTGCGGTCACAGCTTGAAGGAATCCCCAAGGTAGACGCGACGTACGTCAGCGTTGTCCAGGATCGCCTCCGGCGAGCCCTGGGCCAGCACGGTGCCCTCGGCGAGGATATACGCGCGGTCGCAGATTCCCAAGGTCTCGCGCACGTTGTGGTCGGTGATCAGCACGCCGATGCCACGCTGCTTGAGATGGGTGACGATGCGCTGGATTTCGCCCACCGAGATCGGGTCGACACCGGCAAACGGTTCGTCGAGCAGGATCAGGCGCGGCTGCGCGGCCAGTGCGCGGGCGATCTCGCAGCGACGACGTTCGCCACCGGACAGGCTGGCACCGAGCTGGTCGGCGACATGGCCCAGCTGCAGCTCATCGAGCAGGCTGTTCAATTCGCGTTCGCGGCCGGCGGAATCCAGGTCTTCGCGCAGTTCAAGCACCAGGCGGAGGTTGTCGGCCACGGTCAGCTTGCGGAACACCGACGGCTCCTGCGGCAGGTAGCCCACGCCCTGCTTGGCACGGGTGTACATCGGGTCGCTGGTGATGTCCTTGCCGTCGAGCACGATGCTGCCTGCATCGGCGGCGACCAGGCCGACGATCATGTAGAAGCAGGTGGTCTTGCCGGCACCGTTGGGGCCGAGCAGGCCGACCACTTCACCGGCGTCGAGGGTCAGCCCGAAGTCCTTGACGACTTCGCGCTGCTTGTAGCGCTTGCGCAGGCCCTTGGCGACGAGCATTACTTCTTGCTCCCCGCCGGCCTGGCCGGCGTACTGGCCGGAGCCGCCGCCTTGGGTGCGGCGGCCGGTTGCGCCGCCGCGTTCTTGTTCTTCGGTGGAATGACGGTGCGCACGCGGCTGCCATCGCCACCGGAATTCATCTCGCCACTGCGGGTGTTGTAGACCATGCGCTGGCCGGCATTGGTGCCGCGCGCGCTGGTGACCTTGTAGTTGCCGGTCAGGGTGATGATCTCGGTCTTGATGTCGTAGTCGATGCGATCAGCCACCGCGTCCATCCAGGTGCCGTCGTCGAGCTGCTGCTTCATCGTGGCCTGCTTGCCGGTGAATACCGCACGCACGGCCTCGCCGTCCTTGAGGTAGATCTCCGCTTCGGACGCGCGGATGTCCAGCGTGCCCTGGGTAACGGTCACGCCCTGCGAGAGCACGGTCTTGCCATCGCCGGTGAGCACGCCCGACTGAGCACCCGAGTCGATGTTCATGTTCTCGTTGCGATCAGTGGACTTGGCAAAGCCAGCGCTGGGAACCAGGAGACCGAGCGCGAGTACGGCTGCAAAGGGGATCTTCATCGGGGTCCGTTCTACCGGTGGGGCCGCCGGGAAACCGGCGGCGGGTGGGGGGGCTGCCATCCTTGCGCCGGTCCGGGGACGTCGCAGGAGGGTGGCGGAATCAGCGTCGGGGCGTGTAACGACCCTTGGACTGGCTGAGGAAATGATACGTGTTGTTCTTCGAATCCACCTCGAAGCCGACGCCGGACTGTTCCATGCCGGGACGGGTCATGGTGACCCGCGCATCGGTGCGGGCACGGTTTTCCTTCGGGAACACGTCCAGGTGGTCGGTGCGGAACGTGGTCGGCACCACGCCCGGATCGGCCGGGCTGTCGCCAGCGACATTGCCACGCAGCTTCATTTCGTCGCCCTTGGCGCTGAGCCAGCCGGTCTCGGCGCGCAGGGTCCAGTGCTTGCCATCCTTGTCCGGCATCTCGAACAGTGGGGTGGCGATGTTGATGGTCTGGTCGCCACGCTGGCGTTCCAGCCGCGGTGCGCGCAGGGTGGTCGATTCCTTGCCCTGCTCATCCAGCGCGACGATCTGGAAGTCGTGCAGGATGTAGTCCACGCCGGCGTCC
This sequence comes from Stenotrophomonas sp. GD03777, assembly GCF_029842485.1. Classification (NCBI taxonomy): domain Bacteria; kingdom Pseudomonadati; phylum Pseudomonadota; class Gammaproteobacteria; order Lysobacterales; family Lysobacteraceae; genus Stenotrophomonas; species Stenotrophomonas sp. GD03777. Next base: position 26,751 of record NZ_JAOCGL010000038.1, on the reverse strand, counting down.
TGGCCGGCAGTGGCCGGGCCCTTGTCACGGTTGCGCAGGGCCGCCCAGCTGCTGAGCAGGGCCGCCAGCAGCAGGCCGATGCCGAGCACGGTGCGCCAGTTCAGGGTGGGCAGGTTCATGCGCCGAACCTCGCCAGCACCGCGTCCACATGGCCCTGGGCGGCCAGCAGGATGTCGCACAGTTCACGGGCGGCGCCACGTCCGCCATCGGCGCGGGTCTGCCAGTGCACGCGCTCGGCGATCCACGGGTGGGCGTTGGCTGGCGCCACCGCCAGGCCGACCGCGCCCAGCGGCGCCAGGTCCGGCAGGTCGTCGCCCATGAAGGCCACCTGCTCCAGGCCGATGCCATGCTGTGCGCACAGCGTCTGCACGCTGGCCAGCTTGTCGCCCACGGCGATCTGGGTGTCGATGCCGAGGTCGGCGCCGCGCTTGAGCGCGGACTGGCTGTTGCGCGCGGTGATCAGCACGGGGTGGATGCCGTGCTGCTGCAGCAGTTTCAGGCCCAGACCGTCCTGCACGAAGTACGCCTTGCTCTCGTTGCCGTCCTTGTCGTAGTACAGCCGACCGTCGGTGAGGGTACCGTCCACGTCGAAGCAGGCCAGGCGGACGCGGGCCGCAGCGGCATGCAGGTGGGCGGGGAACGCGGGCAGCGGGGACCAGGGCATCAGGCGATCAGGCTCGGTGGGGGCGGGTGGGGCATTACAGACTGAATGGGGTCTACGGACTGTCGGTTAAACCACCCGGGCCCGCAACAGGTCATGAATGTTCAGGGCGCCGACCGCACGGCCCTGGCCATCGACCACGATCAGGCCGTTGATTTTCTGGGTCTCCATCTGCCGCGCGGCCTCTACGGCCAGCTGGTCGGCACCGATGGTGCGCGGGTTGCGGGTCATCACATCGGCGATCTTCGCGGTGCGCACGTCCAGCGCGCTGTCCAGCGCCCGGCGCAGGTCGCCGTCGGTGAACAGGCCGATCAGCACGCCATCGGCGTCGACCACGGCGGTCATGCCGAGGCGCTTGCGGCTCATTTCCACCAGCGCCTCGCTGAGGCTGGCATCGGCGCCCACGCTGGGCAGGTCCTCGCCGGTGTGCATGACATCGGTGATGTGCAGCAGCAGGCGACGGCCGAGGCTGCCGGCCGGGTGCGAGCGGGCGAAGTCGTCGGCGGTGAAGCCGCGCGCATCAAGCAGGGCTACGGCCAGCGCATCGCCCATCGCCAGCGAGGCGGTGGTGCTGGAGGTCGGCGCCAGCGCCAGCGGGCAGGCCTCGGCCGGCACGCTCACATCCAGGTGGATGTTGGCGGCCGTGGCCAGGCTCGACTGCGGGCGGCCGGTCATGGAAATCAGCACGTTGCCCTGGCGCTTGAGCACCGGCAGCAGCATCAGCACCTCATCGGACTCGCCCGAATAGGACAGGGCCAGTACCACGTCGGCTTCGGTGATCATGCCCAGGTCGCCGTGGCCGGCTTCGCCGGGATGCACGTAGAACGCCGGTGTGCCGGTGGAGGCCAGGGTGGCGGCGATCTTGCGGGCAATGTGGCCGGATTTGCCCATGCCGGTGGCGACCACCCGGCCGCGGCTGGCCAGGATCGCCTCGCAGGCCTGCTGGAAGGCCTCGCCAAGGCGGTCGGCGACGGCATCCAGCGCCTGCCGCTCGATCTCGAACACGCGGCGGCCACTGGCGACCAGGCCGGCAGGGTCGACGGAACGGGGGGGCAACAGGGATTCGGCCATGCGGACGCCACGCAGCGGAAGTAGAATGGAGGCACATTTTATTAGGAAAGCCCGTTGGACGCCGACACCATCCGCAATCTGATCGAAACCGGCCTGCCTGGCGCCCGCGCCGACGTGCAGGGCGATGATGGCGTGCATTTCGAAGCGACCGTGGTCTGCGAGGCGTTCGCCGGCAAGATGCCGCTGGCCCGCCACCGCATGGTCTATGCCACGCTGGGCGACCTGATGGGCGGCGCGATCCACGCGCTGGCGCTGAAAACCGTGACCCCGGCCGAAGCCGGCTGAACCGCAGAAGATCCCGAATACATGGCCAAGATCGTTGTGACCGGCGGCGCTGCGCTGCACGGTGAAGTGAGCATCTCCGGCGCCAAGAACGCCGTCCTCCCCATCCTCTGCGCGACCCTGCTGGCCGATGAGCCGGTGGAGATCACCAACGTGCCGCACCTGCACGACGTGGTCACCACGGTCAAGCTGCTGGGCGAACTGGGTGCCAAGGTCACCATCGACCAGGGCACGCTGTCGCGTGGCAGTGCGATCGTGGTCGACCCGCGTTCGGTCAACCAGCACGTTGCGCCGTACGAGCTGGTCAAGACCATGCGCGCCTCGATCCTGGTGCTGGGCCCGCTGCTGGCCCGCTTCGGCGCGGCGGAAGTGTCGCTGCCCGGCGGCTGCGCGATCGGTTCGCGTCCGGTCGACCAGCACATCAAGGGCCTGCAGGCGCTGGGTGCCGAGATCGTGGTCGAGAACGGCTTCATCAAGGCCACTGCCAAGCGGCTGAAGGGCGGCCATTTCACCTTCGACATGGTCAGCGTCACCGGCACCGAGAACGTGCTGATGGGCGCGGTGCTGGCCGAAGGCACCACCGTCCTCGACAACTGCGCGATGGAACCGGAAGTGACCGATCTGGCGCATTGCCTGATCGCGCTGGGCGCGAAGATCGAAGGCCTGGGCACTGCCCGCCTGGTCATTGAAGGCGTCGAGCGCCTGTCCGGCGGCCGCCACGAAGTGCTGCCCGACCGCATCGAAACCGGTACCTTCCTGGTCGCTGCGGCGATGACCGGCGGCAAGGTCACGGTCAACCGTGCGCGCCCGAACACCATGGACGCGGTGTTGTCCAAGCTGGTCGAGGCCGGCGCGAAGATCGAGACCACCGAAGACACCATCACCCTGGACATGCAGGGCAAGCGACCGAAGGCGGTCAACCTGACCACCGCGCCGTACCCCGCATTCCCGACCGACATGCAGGCGCAGTTCATGGCGCTCAACTGCGTGGCCGACGGCGTCGGCGTGATCAACGAAACGATCTTCGAGAACCGTTTCATGCACGTCAACGAACTGCTGCGCCTGGGCGCGGACATCCAGGTCGAAGGCCACACCGCCATCGTGCGTGGCAGCGAGACCCTGAGCGGTGCGCCGGTAATGGCCACCGACCTGCGTGCCTCGGCCTCGCTGATCCTGGCCGGCCTGATGGCCAGCGGCGAGACCACCATCGACCGCATCTATCACCTTGATCGTGGCTACGAGAACATCGAAGAGAAGCTGTCTTCGCTCGGCGCCACCATCCGGCGCGTGCCATGATCCTGCGCGGCAAGTTCAGCCCGCGCCGCAAGGCGCTGCTGGCCCTGGTGCTGATCGTGCTGGCGTGGCTGGGCTATGCCTGGTACGCCAACATCGCCATCACCCAGGGCATCGAGCAGAAGGACATGGACTGGAACGGCGACGGCACGGTCTCGCGTGACGAGATCATCGAATCGTTCTACGCGGTCGCGGTGAACGACAGCCAGGACGGCAACCGCCATTGCCGCACCTTCATCTGGCGCAGCACCGGCGAGCAGATCCGCGTGGACTGCCGCACCGAGTTCAAGCCGGCCGCGGCCGAGCAAAAGAAGTAAGAACAACGCCCGCGAAAGCGGGCGTTTTTTTACGGTAGATCCACGCCATGCGTGGATGAAGGCGCCGGGTCGCTGTCGGGGTCAGAGCCCTTCCCGTTGGGAAGGGATCCGACCCCGGGCGCTCAGTTCATCGCCTTGATGGTCAGGTCCAGCGCATCGCGGCCGCTCTCACGCTGCAGCATGCGCGCCGGCACCGGGAATTCCGGCACGATCCAGGCGATCAGCTCCTTGTTGCCGTCGGCACGCGAGACCTTGGTGGCCTCGTAGCTCTTGCCGCCCACGGTGATCGATTCCTTGCCGACCACGCGGTAGGTCATGTTCTTGATGCGGCCTTCGTCGACCATGCGATAGGTCAGCGGCTTGCCGGCGGCCAGGTCGCGGGCGATTGCCAGGTTGATCAGCAGCGCGTCCATGTCGCCCGTCTTCAACGCGATGGGGCCCGCACGGTCCGGCTTGATGTCGCCGGTCCAGGTGGCCTGGTTGCTGGTCCAGTTGTAGTTGGCCTGCACATTGCGCTTCTTCACCAGCAGTGCCGAACGGTCCTGGCTGCTGAGCGGGCGCAGCTGGCCGCGCACCTCTTCGAACACGGTGCTCTGGCTCAGGTCGGCCAGCTGGTTCTTCACCTGCAGCGTGTAGCGCCACTTGTTGGCTCCCTCGCTGCTCAGCGTCATGCTGCCATTGGCCTGCATGCCCATGTAGCTGGCCAGGTAATCGGCCTTGAATGGCTGCAGGGCCATGGCCGGCAGGCTGGCCACCGACAGTGCGGCTGCAGCGATCCAGGTGAGGGGGCGGGTCAGGGTGCTCATGCTCAGACTCCTTGGTACTCGATCAGGCGTAGATCGACGCGGTCTTCGCCGTCTTCGCGTTGCAGGATGCGCACCGGGGTGGGGACACCGTTGGCGATCCAGAGGATGGTTTCGTTGTTGCCGCCGTTGGTCCGGTAGACCCGCAGCGCGTTGTAGGACAGGTCGCCGACCTCGACGTTCTCGGTCTGCGGCGCGGCCTGGTAGTCGTGCTGGCGGACCTTGCCCATGTCCACGTAGCGGTAATGCATGGTGGCGCCCGGGCGGGCATCACGCATGATCGCCAGATTGATCAGCAGCGCGCTCTGGTCGCCCGGCTGCAGCGGGATCGGTTGCGCACGTTCCTTCTTGACGTCGCCGCTCCACTGCGCGGTGCCGGCCTGCCAGTTGTACGTGCCGACCGCCTTCTTGCCCAGGAACAGGCCCTTGCGCACCGTGCTCTGGCTGAGCGGCGCATAGACGCCGCTGCGCTCTTCGAACACCGTGCTCTGTTCGATGTTCAGGCCCAGCACGCTTGCAAAGCCGCGGCGGCCAACCACCTGCATGTCCACCCGCCACTGGTTGCCGCCGGTGTGGGTGACCTGCATGCTGGCGTCGCCGGCCTCCTTGCCTTTGTAGAAGGCCTGGTAGGTCGCGGTGAACGGCTGCAGCGGCGGCGGCTCCCAGGCCAGCGCCGGCGGCATCGGCACGGCCGGTTCCGCAGGCGGTTGGACTGCAGGCGCCGGCTGCGCAGGGGCCGCAGGCGCTTGCACCTGGCCCCAACCCACGCCGGGAAGCACGACAAGCGACAGCAGCAATGAAGTGGACAGCAGGGTCGTGGTCTTCATGGAGGACAGGAGCTGCAGGAGAGGGCAGGATGCCAGCCCCGCAGTCAGCGGGGCGTGTGCGTGGGCGTTACCGGTTCAGGTTCCCGGCGGAATCTAGGGCCAGTGGGCTAAACAGGGGGTGACCGTCCAGGTGCGGCTGCCCCTCCCGTTCAGTCAGGCGGCCGGCGCACAGCAGCTGGAGGGTGGCGATCAGCAGGGGATGCTCCACCGCCAGCACGCGCGCGGCCAGGCTGTCGGCGTCATCGCCGGGCATCACCGGTACCCGTACCTGTGCCAGGACGGCGCCGGCATCCAGTTCGGGAACGACCAGATGCACGCTGGCCCCGTGCTCGGCATCGCCGGCGTCCAAAGCTCGCGCATGCGTATCCAACCCTTTGTGCAGTGGCAGCAGGGAGGGGTGGATGTTGACCAGGCGGCCATTGAAGCGCTGCACGAAGGCGGCGCCGAGAATGCGCATGTAGCCGGCGCAGACGATCCAGTCCGGCGCGGCCGCGGCCAGTGCATCGCCCAAGGCCTGCTCGTAGGCGGCGCGGTCGTCGAATTCCTTCGGCGCATGTGCCCAGCGCAGGCTGGCGCCGACCCGTTGCAGCGCGGCGGCGGCCGGGCGGTCGGAGAACACGCCGACGACCTCGGCGGGCAGGCGCCCGGCCGCGATGGCATCGAGGATGGCCTGCAGGTTGCTGCCGCGCCCAGAGGCGAGCACCGCGATGCGGGTGGGCGCGGTCATTGCGCGGGACTCCGGCGGATCAACGGCCAGCTCAGCAGGCTGCCCACGGTCGCCAGCAGCATGTCGGCATGGGCGTCCCACATGTCGCCCTGCTGCCCGTTGTAGGCCTCGGCGGCGTCCGGCGACAGGGCCAGCGCGATGGCCCACTCGAACCACTCGTAGACCAGGCTGGCGCACATCACTGCCATCACCGCCAGGGTGAAAGCCTGGCGGCGGCGCAGCGCCGGCCAGGCATGGCGTGCCAGCTGCAGCAGCGCAGGCGTGAAGCAGACGCCGAACAGGAAGTGGATAAGCCGGTCGAAATGATTACGCTGCCAGCCAAACGCCGCATTCGGCGACCAGCCGGTCAGCGCCTGCGCCCATGCGTCGTAGGGCACGTTCGAGTACAGCCAGCGCGCAGCCACGCAGTGCAGTGCAATGAAGCCGCAGATCGCGATGAAGGCACCGTTGCCCAGCCAGCTACCCCGGCGGTCGACCCATAGCAGTGCGGCCAGCCCGATCACGGTCAGGGTGCTGTGCAGGGCCTGCTCGGTGGGCCACAGCGGGTGGATCCAGCTGATCGCGAACACCGCCAGCACGGCGGCGAAGGCCAGCTTCTTGGGGCCCGTGAAACGGGAAGCGGCAGGCGAGGCGGTCGTGGAGAGGGCAGGCGCGGACATGGGGAGTCGATCAGGGGAGGGGGGCGTCTGCCGGCAAGCTCAGACGCTGAGATGGTCGCCACGGTCGAACAGTGCGGCCATGTCAGGCTTGGACAGAAACACCCAGGCGTAGGCGGTCAGGGCCATGCCCAGCGGGCCAGCCAGTACCGCCAGCCAGGCCGCGCGCTGGCACCAGGCCAGCCCGGTGCGGCGCGACAGCAGGCGTGCGGTGTGCAGCTGCACGACGCCAAGCGCGGCCGCCAACAGCGAAATGACCCCGTACACCGTGGCCAGTACCGCGCCATCGGCCAGCCCGCGTGAGCTGGCGACCAGGCCGATGAAACCGAGGAACGCCAGCGCGGCCATCCAGTGGAAAACCGCCAGCGCGTAGAACAGCACCTTCAGCGTCTGCAGGTGGCTGGCCAGCTGCAGTTGCGCCAGGGTCTGCTGTGGTAGCGGCGGTGGTGCGCCGGGTGTCGTCATGTCGTTGCACCACTTGCATCGAAGGCGGCCTTGACCTGCGGGCGCAGCAGCGTAACCAGGGTGAATACCCCCAGAACGGTGCCCAGCGGCGCGCACAGGCAGAGCAGGCCGGCCACGATCAGGCACAGCAGGTGGCGACGACGCTGGGCCAGGCAGCGTCCGGCCTGGATGACGAATGCGGCCATGCCCAGGCCACCGGCGACGAACACAGTCCCCAGCACCGTGAACACCCAGCCGAACAGGCGCTGTTCGGCCGGCGACGAGGGCTGACCCCCGGAGTTCATCGGCAGATGGCCGCTCAGCGCACTGATGCCGAGCACGATGTACAGAATGAAAAACAGCGAGAGCAGCGCGATCAGGCCGCCGAACACGTAGTGCGCGATGGACAGCGCGCGCAGGTGGTCAGCGTCCTGCCTGCTGAAGACCGGCACGGCCGCCAACGGCGGCGGTACCGGGGTGGGTGCCAGGGGGGGCGTTGCGTCCATGCGGGCTCCTCGGGGTCGGGTTCAGCCGATGCGGACGCGTTCGGCGCCTTCGGCGGTGACCACCTGGCCGATGGTCCAGTGGTCCAGGCCCTGGGCTTGGACCGCCTCGGACACGGCAGCGACCTGCTCCGCTGCCACGATCAGCACGAAGCCGATGCCGCAGTTGAAGGTGCGCCACATCTCGCTGTCGGCGACCGCGCCTTCTTTCTGCAGCCACTGGAACACTGGCGGCAGGGTCCAGGACGAGGCCTGGATGTCCAGGCCGAGGCCATCGGGCACCACGCGGATGATGTTCTCGGTCAGGCCGCCACCGGTGATGTGGGCCATGCCGTGGATGGCATCGCCGTGCGACTTCAGCAGCGACAGGATCGGCTTCACGTACAGGCGGGTCGGTGCCATCAGCGCGTCGACCAGCTTCACGCCACCTTCCAGTTCCAGATCGGCCGGGCGGCCGGCGCGGTCGTAGATGCGGCGCACCAGCGAGTAGCCGTTGGAATGCGGGCCGGACGAGGCGATGCCGATCAGCACGTCGCCGGCGGCCACGCTGGCGCCGTCCTTCAGCTCGCTCTTCTCGACCGCAGCCACCGTGAAGCCGGCCAGATCGTACTCGCCCGGGGCGTACATGTCGGGCATTTCAGCGGTTTCACCGCCGATCAGCGCGCAGCCGGCCTCGGTGCAGCCGTTGGCGATGCCGCCCACCACCGCCGCGGCGGTATCGACGTCCAGCTTGCCGGTGGCGAAGTAGTCCAGGAAGAACAGCGGCTCGGCGCCCTGTACCAGCACGTCGTTCACGCACATCGCGACCAGGTCGATGCCGATCGTATCGTGGCGGTTCAGCTGATGGGCCAGCTTCAGCTTGGTGCCCACGCCGTCGGTACCCGACACCAGCACCGGCTCGCGGTACTTGTTGGACAGGTCGAACAGGGCGCCGAAGCCGCCCAGACCGCCCATCACTTCCGGGCGGAAGCTGCGCTTGACCAGGGGCTTGATCCGCTCGACCAGCGCGTTGCCGGCGTCGATGTCGACACCCGCGTCACGGTAGGTGAGGGGGGAGGGGGCGGAAGACGGGGTGTTGGTCACGGGCGTCGGCGCTGGCAGGGGTTGAACGGGCGATTTTAACAGGCCGCATTGGCGCAAAGGCCGTATTCGGGCAACAATTCCCCCGGATTCGTCGAGCCAATGGATGTCCTGATGCGCCGCAGCCTGATTCTGACCCTGCTCCTTGCACTGAGCCTGCCGGTGGCCACGATGGCCCAGAGCGGCCTGCGCACCGAGGGAGATGTTGCCACCGCCTCGGGTGCGTACGAGGCCGAAGTGCCCGTCAACAGCCAGGCCGAAGCCGATCGCAACGGCGCCCTGGCCCGTGCCCTGAGCGTGGTGTTGGGCAAACTGTCCGGCGACCGCAACGTGATGTCCCGCCCCGGCGTGGTGCAGGCGCTGCGCAACGCCAAGGACTACGTGGCCAGCTACGACTACAAGCAGGACCAGAGCGTGGGCGCCAGCGGCGCGCCGAGCTTCAGGACCCTGCTGGTGGCCCGCTTCCGCGAGGATGACGTCGACTCGCTGGTCTCGGCGCTGGGCCTGCCGCTGTGGCCGCAGCCGCGGCCGAAACCGGTGGTGTGGTTGGCCGTCGACGACGGCAGTGGCCCGCGCCTGGTCAGCGTGCAGCAGGCCAACGCCGCCCGCCCGCTGCTGAACCGCGCCATCGAGCGGGGTTACAAGCTGGGCCTGCCCAGCGGCGGTGCCGCCGAACAGGCGCTGGCCGGTGCCATCTGGCGCCAGGACAGTGCCGCCGTGGCCCGCGCCTCGTCGCGCTACTCGCCGCCGATGCAGCTGATCGGCAAGCTCTACCGCGCCAACGGCGGCTGGCAGGCGGACTGGGTGTTCGTCGACAACGGCCGCGAGCTGAACAAGTGGACCAGCAAGGACGCCAACGCCATGCGTGCGATGGCCGCCGGTGCCGATGGCGCCGCCGACGCGCTGGTCAAGCGCTATGCCAAGGCGGGTGCCGCCGTCGGTCAGGCCGGGACCTACCGCGTGGTGGTCACCGGCATCAACAGTGCCGACGACTACCTGCGCCTTGCCGCCGGCCTGCGCGAGGTGCCGGTGGTGCGCAACGTCACCCCGCTGCACGCTTCGGCCGGCCAGCTGGAGCTGAGCCTGGAGATGACCACCGGCCTGGCCGGCTTCAACCGCATGCTGGGCGACAATGGCGTGCTGGTGCCCAGCGCGACGCTGCCGGCCCTGCCGACCCCGATCGATGACACCACCGGTGCCCCGGTGGCCGCGCCGGTCAGCAACGAGTACCGCTTGCGATGACCCTGACCCCGGAAGCCGAAATCGCGCAGTTCCTGCGCCGCCTGAAGTACATCCTGTTTGCCGGCCTGGTCGGCTGGGTGGTGTGGCTGCTGGCACCGATCCTGACCCCGTTCGTGCTGGCGCTGGCGCTGGCGTGGCTGGGCGATCCGCTGGTGGACCGCATCGAGGCCACCGGCCGTTCGCGCATGACCGGCGTGGTGCTGGTGTTCGCTGCGATGGTGCTGGTGATCGTGGCGCTGCTGCTGGTGCTGGTGCCGATGATCGAGCGCCAGATCACCACCCTGATTGCGGTCGCGCCGCAGGCACAGGCGTGGCTGATGGAGAAGGGGATCCCCTGGTTCGAGCAGAAGACCGGCCTGGAAGTGATGCAGTGGCTGGATCCGGACCGCCTGATCGAATGGGTGCGCAGCCACTGGCAGCAGGCCGGCGGCTTCGCCACCACATTCATGGGCTACGTCTCGCGTTCGGGCTTTGCGATGGTGACCTGGGTGGTCAACATCCTGCTGCTGCCGATCCTGGCGTTCTACTTCCTGCGCGACTGGGACAAGCTGGTCGAGCGGGTGGCGTCGGTGATTCCGCGCAACCACATCGGCACCATCAGCGCGTTGGCGCGCGAGTCCAACGAGGTGCTGGGGGCGTTCATCCGCGGACAGTTCCTGGTGATGCTGGCGCTGGGCGTGATCTATGCCGGCGGCCTGTCGCTGGTCGGCCTCAAGCTGGGCCTGCTGATCGGCCTGATTGCCGGCCTCATCAGCTTCATCCCATACCTGGGCGCGACCACTGGCGTGCTGATGGCGGTGATCGCGGCACTGGTGCAGGCGCAGGGCTTCGACCTGAAGCTGCTGATCCTGGTGGGCGTGGTGTTCACCGTGGGCCAGCTGCTGGAAAGCTACGTGCTGACCCCGCGTATCGTCGGCGACAAGATCGGCCTGCACCCGGTGGCAGTGATCTTTGCGGTGATGGCCGGCGGCCAGCTGTTCGGCTTCCTCGGCATGCTGCTGGCGCTGCCGGTGGCGGCGGTGACCAACGTGCTGCTGCGCTATGCGCATCAGCGCTACCGCCAGAGCGAGCTGTACGTGGGCGAGAAGCCGGCGATCGTGCTTGATGGCGTAGTGGACGCCCCCCATATCATCGTTCCGAACGACAAGGGCCCCGACCTGAAGTGATGGGTGTGCCGCAACTGCCGCTGGCCCTGCATTACCCGCGGGACCAGCGCCTGGAGACCTTCATCGGCGCGCCGGACGGCGCGCTGGCGCAGCTGCGCGCGATCGCGGTTGGTGCCAGCCACGACTGGGTCTACCTGGAAGGTGCGGCGGGAACCGGCAAGACCCACCAGGCGCTGGCGATGTGCTCCAGCGCCGAGCAGGCCGGGCGCCTGCCGACGTACGTGCCACTGGCCAGCGCAGCAGGCCGCGTCCGTGCAGCGCTGGATGGGCTGGACGCACGCGAACTGGTGGCGCTGGACGGGCTGGACGAGGTTGCCGGCAATCGCGAGGACGAGATCGCGCTGTTTGATTTCCACAACCGCGCGCGCGCTGCAGGTGTAACCGTGCTGTACACGGCGCAGAAGGCGCCGGGCGAGCTGGGCCTGGTGCTGCCGGACCTGCGTTCGCGCCTGGGCCAGTGCGTGCGCGTGCTGCTGCAGCCGCTGGATGAGGAAGGTCGTGCTGCGGTGCTGCGCGAGCGTGCACTGCGACGCGGCCTGGCCATCGACGAAGCGGCCATCGAATGGCTGCTGTCGCACACCGGCCGTGAGCTGGGTGGATTGATCACCCTGCTGGACTGGCTGGACCGCGAATCGCTGGCGGCGAAGCGGCGGATCACCGTGCCGTTCCTGCGCCAGGTGCTGGAAGAAGGCCGGCCTCGTTACTGAGGGTGGGGTTTGTTTGCAGGGCTGCGCCCTGCACCCGCCGAAGCCGAAGCAACGTCAACGTCAAAAGCGGGCTATCCGTGGGATGGCGGGGTGGGTCCGGTTGCGGGGGACGCTGCAAGTACGTCCATGTAAGCTCGGTCGCCGCATCCATGCGGCTCACGCCCCCGCAACCGGACCCACCCCGCCTTCGACAGCTTCCCGCGGTCTGCCGGGACTGCGTACTGCACTGCTGTTGGTGGGTGTCGACCTTGGTCGACACGTGTCTTGCTTGTGGTGGGTGACGACCGTTGGTCGTCACTGGAGCAAGCGCAGCGAAGCGACACGCTTTTGCTCTTCTTTCTTTCTTTCTTTCTTCCGTGGCTGGACGCGCCCGGCCAAGCAAGGCTTCTGCTCTCAAAACATCCAGCCACGAGGGGCTCAGCCGTTCGCTGCCAACTCCACATCCAGCGCGCGCAGGCGATCCACGGTACCCACATCGGTCCAGCGCCCACGATGGTGCTGCCCCGTCATCAACCCCTGCGCCATGAAATGCTTCTGCAGCGGCACCACCGAGAACTTCGGCGGAACACGCTCGCTACCCGGCGCATCGCCGATCACCGTGCGCCAGTCGGCCACGATGGAGGGGCGATACACGCCGATGCCGGCATAGGTCAGGCACGGCCCTGCGTGGTCGTGGTGCAGCAGGCCCTGCGCATCGAGTCGGTAGTCACCGTTGGGGTGTTGCGCCGGATTGTCGACCAGCACCAGGTGTGCCTGGCCCTGCGGCTCGCGCGGCAGCGTGGCGAAATCGAAATCGGTCCAGATATCGCCGTTCACCACCAGGAACGGAGCATCGCCCAGCACCGGCAATGCGTTGAGGATGCCGCCGCCGGTTTCCAGCGGGGTCTGCCCTTCGTAAAGGAAATGCAGACGCAGGCCCCACTGGCTGCCATCACCCAGCGTCGCCGGGAACTGCTCGGCCAGCCACGCGGTGTTGACCACTACCTCGCGCACGCCGAGCGCCGCCAGGCGTTCCAGGTGCCAGACGATCAACGGCTTGCCGGCCACTTCCAGCAGCGGCTTGGGTGTGTGCAGGGTCAGCGGGCGCATGCGCTCGCCGAGCCCGGCGGCAAACACCAGCGCCTTCATCGGGCCACGCGCATTGGTGCGCCGAGGTCGGCCAGCGCCGGCTTGATGCGGTTTTCCAGCAGCTGCTGCAGGGGAGCCAGCTCGCGATAGCGTGGCAGCACTTCATCCAGATAGCCGATGAAGCGCGGTGCGTCGTCCAGGTAATGGCCCTTGTTGTCGCGGTAGCGCAGGCGGCAGAACAGGCCGAGGATCTTCACGTGGCGCTGGATGCCCATCCAGTCGGCATCGCGCAGGAAGGTGGCGCGGTCGGGCACCGGCAGGCCGGCGTCGCGCGCGCGTTCGTGGTACTGCGCCAGCCACTCGTCAACGCGCTGCAGCGGCCAGCTCAGGAAGGCGTCCTTGAACAGGCTCACCGCGTCGTAGGCGATCGGGCCAAGCACCAGGTCCTGGAAATCCAGCACCGCGGGGCCGTCGTCGACCGGCATCAGGTTGCGCGGCATGTAATCGCGGTGGGTCATCAGCTGGGCCTGGCCCAGCGCGTTGTCCATCAACCGGCGATGCACCAGCTGCAGCCCCTCGAGCTCACCGCAGTCCAGTTCCAGGTTCAGGTGCCGCTGCAGGAACCATTCGTCGAACAGCCCGGCATCGCGTTGCAGCAGCGCCTCGCCGAACTGGCCGAAGTCGGCTGGCACCGCAATCGCCTGCAGGCGCAGCAGCTGTTCGATCGAGCGGCCAAACCATTCATCGGCATTGCGCGCGTCGAGGATCATGGCCAGGGTCGGACCGCCGAGATCTTCCAGCAGCAGGAAGCCGGCCTCCAGGTCCTGTGCCAACAGCGCGGGCACGCGCAGGCCGTGGTCGTGCAGCAGGCCGCGCATGCGCAGCCACGGCCGCGGATCTTCCAGCCCCGGTGGGGCGTCCATCACGATGTGGCTGCCACGGGTGCTGGTGGTGCGCCAGTAGCTGCGCATGCCGGCATCGACCGAAGCGCGCTCGACCACCGCGCTGGCATCGTCGAGCTGGGTACGGGCCCATTGCAGGCGCCGCGCGCTGCGCTGGGGATCGGAGGCGGGTTCGGTCATGCGGGCATATCCGGGGGCGCTGGGCGCGCCAACGTCGGGAACAGGAAGGGAAGGGGGACGGGGTCAGCGGCGGCCGCTGAACAGGCGCAGGACGGCCAGCACGGCCACCGCGCCCACCACCGCACCGAGGAAGCCGGCCGGTTCGCCGGGGGCGTACCAGCCCATGTACTGGCCGAACCAACCGGCCAGCAGCGCACCGAGGATGCCCAGCACGATGGTCAGCAGGCAGCCCATGCGGTTGTTGCCGGGCATGAAGAAACGCCCGAGCAGGCCGACGAAGAAGCCGACCAGCAGGATGTACAACCAGCTGCTGCTGCCGAACAGACCATTCATGCGCGCGGATTCCGCTTGAGTGTGGACGCAGCCTAGCAAGGCCAGGCTGCGTCCGTCACCGGTGCCGGATCAGCAGCAGCCGTGGTCGCCGTGGCGGGTGCCGCTGTCGGCAGCCACCGGCGAACCGCTGGTCTCGCCACGCAGGCTGGCGGCGTAGTGCTCGCTGATCACCTTGGACACGCAGGCGGTGACCTTCTTGCCCATCGGGATGTGCAGGAACTCATTCGGGCCGTGCGCATTGGAGTGCGGGCCGAGCACGCCGGTGATCATGAACTGCGCACCCGGGAACTTCTCGCCCAGCATGCCCATGAACGGGATCGAGCCGCCTTCGCCCATGTACATCGCCGGCTTGCCGAAGAAGGCCTGGCTGGCGTCGTCGATGGCCTGGGTCAGCCACGGCGCCATCGCCGGGGCGTTCCAGCCGGTAGAGGCCTTTTCCAGGTCCAGGGTGACCTGCGCGCCGTTCGGCGGATCGCGCAGCAGCGCTTCCTTCAGCAGCTCGCCGCAGGTCTTGCCATCGGCGGTTGGTGGCAGGCGCAGCGACAGCTTCACCGAGGTCTGCGGGCGCAGCACGTTGCCGGCCGATTCCAGCGGCGGCATGCCGCCCACGCCGGTGACCGACAGCGCCGGGCGCCAGGTGCGGTTGAGCACCAGCTCGGTCAGGTCCTCGTTCATCGGACGCAGGCCGTCGACCATGGGGAACTTCTCGAAGATCTCGGTATCGACCACTTCGGCAGCGCGCCTGGCCTGTTCCTGGCGCTCGGCGGGGATTTCGACGTTCATGCCGTCGATCAGGATACGGCCGGTGTCCTGGTCCTCGATGCGCGACAGCAGTTGGCGCAGCAGGCGGAAGCTGGACGGCACAACGCCGGAGGCATCGCCGGAATGCACGCCTTCGTTGAGCACCTTCACGGTGAAGTTGCCGCCGGTCAGGCCGCGCAGCGAGGTGGTGCACCACAGCTGGTCGTAGTTGGCGCAGCCCGAATCCAGGCAGACCACCAGCGAGGGCTTGCCGATGCGCTCGGCCAGGTGGTCGACGTAGGCCGGCAGGTCGTAGCTGCCGGACTCTTCGCAGGCCTCGATCAGCACCACGCAGCGGGCGTGCGGCAGGCCCTGGGCCTGCAGCGCCAGCACCGCGGCCAGCGAGCCGAAGATGGCGTAGCCGTCGTCCGCACCGCCGCGGCCATACAGCTTGTCGCCGCGAAGGACCGGCCTCCACGGGCCGAGATCGTCATCCCAGCCAGTCATTTCCGGCTGCTTGTCCAGATGGCCGTAGAGCAGGATGGTGTCGTCGCCGGTTTCGGCGCCGGTCGCTGGAATTTCCAGGAAGATCAGCGGCGTGCGGCCTTCCAGGCGCACCACTTCAACCTTCAGGCCGGGCAGCTGCTGGGCCCTGGCCCAGTTCTCCATCAGGGTGACCGCCTGTTCCATATAGCCGTTCTGCACCCAATTGGCGTCGAACATCGGCGACTTGTTGGGAATGCGGATGTAGTCGACCAACTGCGGGACGATTTCGCTGTCCCACTTGTCATTGACGAATTGGCCGAGCTTGGCGCTGTCCATCTGAAACTCCGGTTGCATGGGCTGATCCGGCCATTCTACGCCTGTGCCACGGGTAGGGTTTTTCCTACATCACGTCGGGTATTTGGCTGGCTTACGGAAATCCGGGAAACCGATAGGCTGTGCACATGTGGTGACGGACACTGTTCCTGCCGACGGGATTGCCGGTCGGGGCGGCCAGAATCACAGGGAGATACACGTCGTGCCTTGGAGTGTCGTGTTGAGGGCACTGGTGCTGGTAGTGGGGATCGCTGGGGCGCATGCCGCCGAACCGATCGACATCAACCGCGCCGATGCCCAGGCGCTGCAGCAGGGATTGACGATGGTCGGAGCCGCCAAGGCCGAGGCGATCGTCGAGCACCGGCGCAGACACGGCCCGTTTCATCGCGTCGAGGACCTGGCGCAGGTGAAGGGGATAGGGAAAGCGATCGTCGAACGGAATCGACAGCGGATCACCGTAGGCAACAGGTTGTTGCCGGCGGATCCGGTACCCGGATCGGTACCGGTGCGGACCGTACCCAGGCGCTGACAGCAGGAATCGTCGGAACCGGCAGGAGGCTGGTTCAGCGGTCACGGACAGGACGGCCGTGACCACCGACCGCCGCAGGATGCGGCACCAATCACCAGGATGGTGGCATCACAGACCTGTGGAAGGGGCTGAGATACAAACAGGACAGACGCGGCCGCGTGCAGGACGCAACGCTTCCCCCACAGCGCAGGATGCGAGGGGGCGGCAGCAGGCCGACAAGGACGTAACGATTGCCCGGTACGACACATGGCTGTGTCGCCGGGCAGTTTCATTTCCGGCGCCAGGTTTTGCCGCGGCCACCACGGGCCGATGGTGTACGGTGGCGGCTCCGCATGGAAAGGACCCCCGCTGGATGCTTCTGCACCGTCCAACCACTCTGATGCTCGCTCTTGCACTGGCCCTGCCGCTGCTGGCCCATGCCGCTGCGCCGGCACCGGCTGCCAAGCCCGCAGCTGCCACTGCCGGCACCGCCGAGGTGCGCGGGCCGACCGACCTGAAACCGGGCGAATACCTGTGGCATCCGGAAATCTCGCCGACCGGCCCGATCGTGCTGGTGGTCAGCCTCGATGAGCAGCGTGCCTACGTCTACCGCAACGGTATTGCCATCGGCCTGACCACGATCAGCTCGGGCAAGGCCGGGCACGAGACACCGACCGGTGTGTTCACCATCCTGCAGAAGGACAAGGACCACAAGTCCAACCTCTACAACAGCGCGCCGATGCCGTACATGCAGCGGCTGACCTGGGACGGCATCGCCCTGCATGGCGGCAGCCTGCCCGGGCATCCGGCCTCGCACGGCTGCGTGCGCCTGCCGCAGGCCTTCGCGCAGAAGCTGTTCAGCGAAACCCAGCGCGGCGATACCGTCGTGGTGGCCGATGCCAAGAGCTCGCCGATGACCCTGGCCTATCCGTCGGTGCTGGCACCGGTCAATGCACGCGGCCAGGCCCTGCCGGAGACGGAGGGTGGGGCGCCGGCACAGGCCTGGTGGAACGACAGCGCGGCGCCGGCCGGGCAGGTCGGCATCCTGGTCAGCCTGCACGACCAGCGCCTGTACGTGCTGCGCGATGGCGTGATGATCGGCGAGTCGCCGCTGAAGGCCGACGCGCTGCCGGCCTTCCAGGGCACCACCCTGTTCGTGATGGGGCAGGGTTTCAGCGATACGCCCAGCCCGCTGGACGCGAACCAGCGCCTGCACCAGTGGACGGCCTACCCGTTGCTGGGCCAGGACCGCGCCCAGGCCACGCCGGACCTGCTGGCCACGCCCTCGCTGCCGATGGCGCTGCCGGCCGAGTTCGCCCGCCAGCTGTACCGGGTGCTGGTGCCAGGCACGACCCTGCTGGTGACCTCGCTGCCGGCGGTCCGCCCAAGCCCGGCTGAATCCGGAATGCAGCCGGTCTTGGAATCCGAGCCGCCAGGGTCCACCCTCAAGGGCAACTGAGTCCCTTCGTTGTGCCCATGACTGCATCCCGCCTGTGCCGGCTGGCCGCGTTCGGCCTGCTGGCGACCTCGGCCAGCGCCCCGGCGCTGGCACAGACGCCCGCCCTCGCCACCAGTGCCGAAGATCTGGCTGCCTTGCTGTCGCGCAGTGCGCCCAAGGCCGACCGCCACGTGTTGCAGCTGGCGGCGCGCGCCATGCGCTGTGCGTTGCAGCGGCCGGAGCTTGGCATCAACGGTGACCGACTGAGCGTTATCGATTACTCGCGACCGTCCACCGAGCCGCGCCTGTGGGTGTTCGACCTGGCCCACCAGCGCCTGCTGTTCGAGGAATGGGTGGCGCATGGCCGCAACAGCGGCGAGAACCGCACCGAGCACTTCTCCAACCGCGATGGCAGTTTCATGTCCAGCCTCGGCGCGTTCACCGCGCAGGAGACCTACATGGGCGGCAACGGCTATTCGCTGCGCCTGGCCGGGCTGGAGCCGGGCTTCAATGACCGCGCGCGTGATCGCGCGATCGTCATCCACGGCGCGCCGTATGTGAACCCGGCCACCGCGCAGCTGCAGGGGCGGCTGGGCCGCAGCCTGGGCTGCCCGGCGGTGCGCCTGTCGGTGGCCAAGCCACTGATCGATGCGTTGCGTGGCGGCACGATGGTGTTCGCCTATTACCCCGACCAGGACTGGTTGAAACACTCGCAGCTGCTGGCCGGCGGGTGCGGCGGCCAGGGCACGCTCGCCACGCGGTGATGCACGATGGCGCGCGGCGTGATGCAATGCGCCGATGAACGTCGACTCCCTGCTGCACACTCCGAGCCAGGTCATCTCACGCCTGGACTACCGCCGCGAACGCTGGCGCAACGGCCTGGGCTGGACCCGCGAGATCCTGCGCCTGCCCGCGCAGGGCGACGACTGGGCGCTGCGCCTGTCGGTGGCCGAGATCGAGCTGGACGCCGCGTTCTCCGCGTTTCCCGGCGTGGAGCGCGAGCTGGTGCTGCTGCAGGGCAATGGCGTGCGCCTGCGCTTCGAGGATGGCCGCGTGGCCGAAGTCCTGCCGCCGCATGGGCGCGTGCGCTTTGCGGGCGAGGAAACGCTGCACGGCGAACTGGTCGACGGCACCACCCACGACTTCAACCTGATGTGGAAGCGCGACCTGCTGCAGGCCGAACTCCTGCACCGGCCACTGGTGGGCAGCATGTTCTTCTTCTGCGAACCAGGCGTGGCCTGGGCGCTTTACCTGTTGGCCGGTCATGCCGAATTTGGAGCTGACAGCGGTCTGCCGCCGATGCACGCTGGCGATACCGCGTGGTTGGCGGCCGGTGAACGGCAAAGGCATGCGTTGCAGGGCGGGGGCGAGTTGCTGGCGATCCGGGTCAGTGCGGCGGCGGGATGATTCCTGGGCGCCGGTGGGTACCATCCACGCATGGCGTGGATCTACTTGCACTGCGGTTGCCACCCTGCCTGGACACGCCGTTCAGTAGATCCACGCCATGCGTGGATGGGGCGACCTCAATACACATCGCGCCGGTAACGACCGGCCAGCAGTAGCGCTTCCTTGTCCGCAGTCCCCAGCACCTGCTCGATCACCGCATCCACCGCCGGGGCCATGCCCTGCAGGCTGCCACAGACCAGGATCGTCGCGCCTTCATCCACCCACTGCCGCAGTGTTGCTGCTTCGGCCAGCAGGCGGTCCTGCACATAGCGATGCACACCGCCATCGCGGCTGAACACTGCATCCAGCCGCGCCAGCGTGCCATCGGCCAGCATCGCCTGCAGTTCTTCGCCGAAATGGAAGTCATGCGCGGCGGTGCGCTCGCCGAACAGCAGCCAGGTACGGCGCGCGCCACTGCGTACGCGTTCGTGCAGGTGTGCGCGCAGGCCGGCGATGCCGGTGCCGTTGCCGATCAGCAGCAGCGGTACCTCGGCGGCGACGCCATGGAAATTGTCGTTGCGGCGCAGGCGCAGTTGCACCGGTTCGCCAAGTGCGGCGTGGTCGCACAGCCAGCCGCTGCCGATGCCGGGTGTTCCATCGGCGCGTAGCTGGCGACGCAGCAGCAGCTCCACCGCGCCGTCGGCCATCACTGAGGCGATGGAGTACTCGCGATGCGGCAGCGGCTGCAGGGTCGCCAGCAGCGCGGGCAGATCGCCCGGGGGGACCAATGAAGGCAGGTGCGAGTGCGCGACGCGTGCCAGCAACGTCTGCCCGTCATCCAGCACCCTGTCCGCATCGAAGCGCTGTGCGTCCAGCCAGGCACGCACGGTGTGCGACGCATGCTGCGGGCCGATCTCGGCGATGTCGCCGGCCTGCCACTGCACATCTGCGCCGGCCGGTGGCCGCAGGCGCAACCAGTACACTGGACCGCCGGGGCTGCCCGGGTTCAGATGTTCGCGCTGCAGCAGCGTCCACGGCTGGTATTCGGCCGGGCTCCAGTCGGGCATTTCACTGGCGCCACCACCGAGTTGTCCCAGCAGCTGTTGCCAATGACGCAGCGCTGCCGGATCGGCGTTGTCGACCTCGATCACATCGAACAGCGCATGCGCGCCGTGCTGCCGCAGCCATTGGTCAAGCTGGTGGCCGAATCCGCAGAAGTGGCCGTAGCTGCGGTCGCCCAGCGCGAGCACGCCGTAGTGCAGGTGCTGCAGTGAAGGCGGCGAGACCATGACATCGCGCAGGAACGGCAGCGCGTGGTCAGGCGGATCGCCCTCACCGGTGGTGCTGGCGATGAACAATGCACGCTGGCTGCCGGCCAGCAAGGCGGCGTCGACCTCATGCAGACCGCGCACGCGCACCGGCACGCCGGCACCACGCAATGCCTCGCCACTGCGTTCGGCCAGCTCGCGCGCGAAGCCGGTCTGGCTGGACCAGACCAGCAGGATCGGTGCGGCATCGCCAGAGGCAGCATGGTCGCGCGGTCGCCCACGCCACCACAGTGCGGCGCAGGCCAGCGCATACAACGCCGTAGCGAGCACCGCGATCTGCGACTGCCGCGCCGGTGGCGCGCCCTGCCACCAGGCTTCGCCCAGATGCAGCCGCAGCAGCGCCCAGCCGATCACTGCCAGCAGGAACAGCACCAGAGCGTTGCCGAGCCACGCGCGCGACGGACGGGTGCTCATGCGCCTTGCTCGTCGAGCAGGCGCTGGAAGGCGCTGCTGAGAAATTCGAGTGGGCCATCCGCTGCGCGATGCAGGTAGCGCGCCGCCAGGCCTTCGCGCTCGGCCAGCGCCATGCCCTGGTCGCGACCGAGTACGGTCAGCGCGGTTGCCCAGGCATCGGCGTGCATCGCATCGCCGGCCACCACCGTGACTGCCGCAGCGACCTGGCGCACCGGCCTGCCAGTACCCGGATCGAGGCTGTGGCTGTAAGCCTCGCCATCGGCGTGGTACTGGTGCCAGCGATCGCCGGAGGTGGCCACCGCCCGGCCATCCAGTGCCAGCACGCGAGGCGGGGTGTCGGTCCGCGCATCTTCTTCCGGTGCGGACTCCACCAGCACGCGCCACGGCTGGCCATCCGGTTTGCGGCCGTAGCCGGCCAGCTCGCCGCCGACCTCGATCAGCGCTGCCGCAATGCCTTGCCCTCGCAGCCAGGCAGCCACGTGATCGACGCCGAAGCCCTTGGCGATCGCAGAGAGATCCAGTTGCAGTCCACCCGGTTGTAGCAGCGCATCGCCCTGCCACTGCAGGCGCCGCCAACCGCAGCGCTCGCGCGTGGCCTGTACGGTGGTGGCATCGGGTTGGCGGCGTTCGCCGGCGTGTGCACCGAAGCCCCACAGCGCAACCAGCGGACCGATGGTGGGATCAAAGGCGCCGCCACTGGCGGCAGCGATGGCCTGTGCGCAGGCCAGAACGTGGCGGGTCTCGGCCGGCAGCACGCACCATTGGCCCGCGTTGGCGCGGTTGTAGCGACTCAGGTTCGAGCCGGGCTCCCAGGTGCTCATCTGCGCCACCACCGCATCCAGCCGCGCCTGGATGCCGGCATGCAGTGGATGCAGGTCGCGCTGGCGCGGCGCGACCAGCGACACGCTCCACGTGGTGCCCATGGTGGTGCCGCCGAGGCGGGCGATGTCGAGCTGGGGATCGGTCATGGTGGTCTACCGCAGGCACGATGCCGGGGCCTGCCCGGCATCGCGGTCCACATCTATTACTGCGGCAACACTTCCAGCGTGGCGACGTAGCTCAGGCGGCGCTTGGCGGCCTGCTTCACCGAGGTCTTGTTGTCTTCGGTGCCGGTTTCCAGCCAGTACATGCCGGCTTCCGGCCAGGTCACCTTGATCTCGCCCCTGGCGTCGCTGGTGAGCTTCAGTTCGTCCTGTGCGTTGCGGTAGCGGGTGGCACCCCGCACGATCTCGAACTCCAGGCCGGCGGTCGGCTTGCCATCGACCAGCACGCGGAAGGTGGCTTCTTCGCCGGCGAACAGGTCGTTCGGGTGGCCAACAGCGACCAGCTCGATCCCCCGGTTGGTCGGCTTCAGCGCGGTGTCGTTCGGCGCACCGTTGGTGACGAAGGTCTCCACGCGGCCCACCGACTGGCTCAGTTCCAGCTTCTTCGCGTCCTTGGGCAGTTCGCCAAGGGTCGCCACGCTGCCGCGCCAGCGCTTGCGCTCGCCGTTCTGCTCGTAGGTGGCGAACAGGCCGTCATTGACCGACGCGATGCGGTAGGTGCCCGGCTGCTTCAGTTCGATGTCGAACACGCTGCGGTACTTGCCGGTGGTCGCGTTCTGCGGCTGCACGGTGCTGCCGTCCGGCGCGGTGATCACCAGCGATTCCAGTCGCAGCGGCACGTGGTTGAAGTAGAACAGGTCGTTGGAGACCGCACCGTCGACGGTGATCCACGGTGCGTTGCCGGCGATCACGGTCTGCGAGGGCAGCAGCCAGGCCTTGTGGGCCAGAGCGGAGAAGGGAAGGGCAGCGGCCAGGGCGGCGGCGAGGACGAGCGTGCGCTTCATGCGGAAGACTCCAGTTGGAAGGGGTCGAATCCCTTTCCAACGGAAAGGGCTCTGATCCCGGGGATGTGGCGATGGGGTCAGAGCCCTTCCTGTGGAAGGGATCCGACCCCGGCTCAGACAATTACGGTTTGACGGACAGGGTGACCTGACCCAGTTCGGTGGCGCCCTGCGCCTTGCCGTTCTGCGCGGCGGTGGCCGGCCAGGTGAAGGGGATCTTCAGCAGTTCGCGGCCGCCGACTTCGCGCACCGCCTCCACCACCAGTGTGTAGTTGCCTGGGGCCAGCTGCTTCAGTGCCGGCTGCCTGTCGCTGAACGACAGTGCGTGCCTGCCGGCCGGGCGGGTCGGGCCGGTCACGCCGTCCACCGGCACCTGCAGGGTACGGCCACTCTTGCGCCACCACTGGCGCAGGTCGGGCAGCCACTTGGTGCCGTGGCCCTCGCTGTTGCTGGTCTGCTGGTACCAGACCGACAGGTTGGCCGCGACCTTCTGGTCGGCGCCTTCCAGCCACACCGCCACATACGGGCGGTGGTACTCGGCCACGTTGAGCTTGGGCACTTCGACGTTGATGTCGAGGGTGGTGGCATAGGCCGGCGAGGTGGCCAGCAGGCCGCTGAGGGCGATGGTCAGGGTGACGCGCATGGGGCGGCTCCGGAGGAACGGATGGAATTCACGGTGGAAGTCAGTGGATCAGCAGCAGGGCGATCAACAGCGGGATCATCAGGCCGAGGCCGACCAGCGGCCAGGTCATGCGCCGTTGCCGCGCATGCAGGTGCAGCAGGAACAGGCCGGTGATGCAAAACACCAGGCAGGCCACGGCGAACAGGTCCAGGAACCATCCCCACGCCGGGCCTGCGTTGCGGCCCTTGTGCAGGTCATTGAGGTAGGAGACCACGCCGCGCGAGGTCGATTCGTACTCCACCGCGCCGGTTTCGCGGTCGATGCTCAGCCAGGCGTCGCCACCGGGGCGCGGCAGCGACAGATAGATCTCCTCGGCCGACCACTCGGCCGGGCGCCCACCGATGGCGATGCCCAGCTGCGTGTCCAGCCATTGCCGGGCCGGGCGCGGAATCGGCGCGTTGCCGTCCTCGCGCGTGCCCAGCTGGCCCAGCAGCGCGGCCGGCAGTTCCAGATGCTGGTTCTGCACCTGGGGTTTGGCCTCGATCTTCGCGGCATGGTTAAGAGTCAGGCCGGTCACCGCGAACAGCAGCATGCCGATCAGGCAAACCGCGGAGCTGATCCAGTGCCACTGGTGCAGCGTCCGCAGCCAGAAGCCACGGTTCTGTTGCTGCTGCACGGTGGAAGAGGCAGGACGGCTCACGGCACGGTTCGAAGCGGACGGGGACTGCCCATTACATCATTGATGAGAATAGCTCGCAATTGCGTGTCGTTCTGTATCCCGGAGCAGGCATTCCGGGGTGCCGACCAGCGGCCGGCACTACCGATCGGTAGATCCACGCCATGCGTGGAGCAGGAGCAGGGCGCGGCGATCAGAACTTCGCGTTCAGCGAAATCCAGTAGCTGCGGCGCTGGTCCTTGGTCGCATAGTCGTCCACGCAGTTGAATTCGCTCTGGCTGATCAACAGGCACGACTGCGAGACGAAATCCTTGTCGAGCAGGTTGTTGACCCGCGCGTTCACCGTCAGCCAGGGCGTGGCCTTCCAGCTGCCACCGAGATGGAAGATCGTGTAGTCCTCGTAGTAGCGGGTGTGGCTGGCGCCGTTTGCATCCAGCAGCGTGTCGCGGTAGCGGTCGTAGCGGCCCTCACCGATCAGCGACAGGCTGACCGCTTCATTGATCTGCCAGTTGAGGCTGGCGTTGGCCATGTGTCTTGCCGGCATGGTGCCGCTGATCGGCAACCCCTTCTGTGCGCCACTGGTCTGCTCACTCTTCGTCCAGGTGTAGTTGCCGCGCAGCTGCAGAGAGTCGAGCAGGTCGACATGCGCGGCCAGTTCGGCACCGCGGGTCTCGGCCTTGTCGATGTTCACGCTCTGGGTGAAGGTGCTGTAGCCCAGTGCCGCCCAACCCGGGCCGATGTCCACGCAGTAGCCGCTGCCGGCGCGCGCCACTTCGCAGTTGGGGAAGGTGCCGCCGCTGGCGATCTTGTCTTCGAACGTGTTGAAGAAGCCGGTGACGTTGAAGCCCCAGCGCTGGCCCTCGTAGTAGGCGGCCAGCTCGTAGTTGGTGCTGGTTTCAGGCTTGAGGTTCGGCGAACCGACCAATGGCAGCACGCCCTGGCCACCGAAGCCGGTGATGCCCGGGAACAGCTGGTCCGGTCGCGGGGTCTTGTAGCCGGTGCTGACGCCGCCCTTGAAGGTCCACGCATCGCTGGCGTTCCACACCAGGTAGCCACGCGGACTAACGTGGCTGCCGAACACGTTGTGGTCGTCGTAGCGCAGGCCGAAGGTGGCGGTGAGGGTGTCGGTCAGCGCCCAGTTGTCCTCGGCGAACAGCGCCCACATGCGGTGTTTCTGCTTGACGTTGCTGCGGTAGCCGGCGCCATCCATGCCGAACACGCCATCGACCATGTCAGTGTTGTTGTACTGGCCACCCACCGTCAGCTTGTGTGCGCCGAAGTCCAGGTCGAGCATCGTGTCGAGCACGTAGCCTTCCAGTTCCATGGTGCGCAGCGGGCGCGGCAGGAACGCCTGCAGGCGCGCCATCTCGCTGGGATGGAGTGCGGCCAGCGCATTGCCACGGCCGGCCGCGCAGTTGTTGGAAGCGCCGGTGCGACGGCAGACGTCATTCCACAGCGTCTGCAGGTTGGCACGCTCGTCCAGGGTCAGCGGCAGAGAACGGCCGAGATTGCTGCTCTTGCTGTGGGTCAGCGAAGTCTGCCAGGTGCCGAAGCTGTAGCGGCCCTGGTGGGTCAACGATAGCTGATCGCGCTCGTAGCGCTGGTAGGCGGTGTAGCCCACGCGCGGCTGCACCACACGGCGGGTGACGGTGCCGCTGCCGTTCGGGTTGGGGATCACCGCATTGCCGACGCGCCACAGGCTGGCCAGGCTGTCGAGGGTGCCGGTCTGGCCTTCGCGGTTGTCGTACTTCTGCCGAGACACGTCGTAGTCCAGCCACAGTTCGTGGTCATCGTTGACATGGAAGTCCAGGCGCACCCCGGTATTCCAGTTGGTGTTGGCGACCGATTTGCCGCCACCGCCGAAGCCGATGCTGCGCTCCCACAGGCTGCCGTCGGGCAGGGACAATGCATCCCATTCCGGGTTGGATGCCTTGGCATCGTAGTAGCTGCCGCGTAGTGCCAGGCTGAGGCGATCCTTCAGCAGTGGGCCGCTGAGGTAGAGGTCGGTGGTGCGCGCATCGCCGAACTGGTCGTCCTGCTGCACGGTGAAGCTCTGGCTGACCGAGCCGTGCCAGCTGTCCTGGTTGCGGCGGGTGATGATGTTGATGACGCCGCCCATCGCGTCCGAGCCGTACAGCGTGGACATCGGCCCGCGCACGACTTCGATGCGTTCGATCGCCTCCAGCGGCGGCAGGTAGGCGAACTGGCCGCCACCGAAGTTGTTCGGATAGATCTGGCCGACATTGCTCTGGCGGCGGCCGTCGATCAGCACCAGGGTGTACTCGGACGGCAGGCCGCGCATCGACACGGTGGCGCGGCCGTTCTTGTCGGTCGCTTCCAGGCCCACGTCGATGCCTTCGACGTCGCGCAGCGCGTCGACCAGGCTGGTATAGGGGCGCTTGCTCAGTTCCTCGCGGCTGACCACGCTGATGCTGGCCGGGGCATCGATCACCTTCTGTTCGAAGCCGGAGGCAGTGACCACCACCTTGTCCAGCGTCTGCGGTGCGCCGGCGGCGTCACCGTGGGCGAAGGCGGGGCTGGCGAAAGCCGCCAGCACGGCGCTGGTCAGCAGGGTACGGGACAGGGACGAACGGACACGATGGCGCTGGGCCATGGCAGTTACCTCGAAGGATGCAGGGTGGCGCGATGCCGTGCGCGAAGGGCGCGGCAGGCACGGAAGGCCCGGTCAGGGGCGGCAGGGATGAAGCAGACAGCGGCGTGCAGGCGCGACC
>NZ_JAOCGL010000037.1:0-34523 GCF_029842485.1 Stenotrophomonas sp. GD03777 | reverse complement strand
CCCACAGAATGCACGCTGTTGCTGTTGCCGTGGAGGTTGCCGGCCAGCGGCCGGCACTACCGCAGGTGCCGGGCGCAGTCCGGCCGAACACCCCCAACAGGCAGCCGGCGCCCGGAACGGGTACCCTATGCCGCCATCAGATAGCCAATGTGACATGACCGACGCCATCGTCGCTCCGCAGTGGGCCTCCCGCCTGCGCGACATCGCCGACTTCCCCAAGCCCGGCATCCTGTTCAAGGACATCATGCCGCTGCTCGCCCACGGCGAGGACTTCCGCGGCGCGATCACCGCGATGGCCGACCGTTGGCGCGACCAGAAGCTGGACGCGGTGGTCGGCATCGAATCGCGTGGTTTCATCCTCGGCGCCGCGATGGCGCTGGAGCTGGGCGTCGGCTTCGTGCCGGTGCGCAAGCCGGGCAAGCTGCCGGGCCAGGTGCTGCGCGAGGAATACACGCTGGAGTACCGCAGCGACTGCATCGAAGTGCACGCCGACGCGTTGCCGTCCGGTGCCCGCGTCGCGATCATCGATGACGTGCTGGCCACCGGCGGCACGCTGGTCGCTGCGTTGTCGCTGGTGCGCCGCCTGGGTGTTGAAGTGGTCGGCGCCGGTGTGCTGGTCGAGCTCGATGGCCTGGGCGGCCGGGCCCGCTGGGAGGCGGGCTTGCCACTGCACACCGAACTGGTGTTCTGATCGAAGGGTGAATGCCAACCAAGGTTGGCATCTACCAGAGCGAAGAGCCGGGAGCCGGTCGTTGCCAACCGTGGTTGGCAACCCGGCTTCAATCACATCATCCGCACGCGGAAGCGACGGCCCTTGATCTTGCCGGCTTCCAGCCTGGCGACGGCCTTGTTGGCCTGTTCACGCGCGATCGCCACGTAGGAGCGGGTCGGGAAGATCGCGATCTTGCCGATGAACTTGCTCGACAGGCCGGCATCGCCGGTCAGTGCGCCGAGGATGTCGCCCGGGCGCAGCTTGTCGGTCTTGCCGCCGTCAATCCGCAGGGTGCGCATCACCGCCTGCGGCAACTCGGCCGGGCGCGAGGTCGCCAGTGGCGTCTTCTGCCAGTCCAGCGGTTGCCCCAGCTGCGCTTCGATGGCTTCGGCGCGGGTCTTTTCGCGGCCAGCCACCAGGCTGATCGCCAGGCCGCTGGCACCGGCACGACCGGTACGGCCCACGCGATGCTGGTAGCTCTCCACGTCGGTCGGCAGTTCGTAGTTGATCACCGCCGCCAGCTCTTCCACGTCCAGTCCGCGCGCGGCGACGTCGCTGGCGACCAGCACGTTGCAGCTGCGGTTGGCCAGCCGCAACAGCACTTCCTCACGGTCGCGCTGCTCCATGTCGCCGTGCAGGGCGAGTGCGGAGAAGCCGAACTGCTGCAGCGAGTTGGCCACTTCGTCCACGTCCTTGCGGGTGTTGCAGAACACCACCGCCGATTCCGGCGCGTACTTCAGCAGCAGGCCGGCCAGCGCCTTCTGGCGATGCACCGGTTCCACCTCGCAGAACAGGTGGCGGATGGCCGGTGCCTGGTCGGCACCTTCCACGGTCACCTCCACCGCGTCGCGCAGCAGGTCACGCGCCATGGCGCGGATGCTGTCGGGGAAGGTGGCGGAGAACAGCAGGCTCTGGCGATCCCTGTGGGTGCGGCCGGCGATCTCGCGGATCGGCTCCTCGAAGCCCATGTCGAGCATGCGGTCGGCCTCGTCCAGCACCAGCGTGCGCACCGCGCCCAGGTTCAGCGCGCGCTTGCGTGCCAGCTCCTGCACGCGACCGGGCGTACCCACCACCACGTGCGGGTCGTGGCCTTCCAGCGAGGCCAGCTGCGGGCCCAGCGGCACGCCGCCTACCAGCAGCAACAGCTTCAGGTTGGGAATGCCGGTGGCCAGCTTGCGGATCTGCTTGCCGACCTGGTCGGCGAGTTCGCGGGTCGGGCACAGGACCAGCGCCTGCACGCGGATCAGGCTGGGGTCGACGGCCTGCAGCAGGCCCAGCCCGAAGGCGGCGGTCTTGCCGCTGCCGGTCGGCGCCTGTGCGATCACATCGTGGCCATCGAGGATGGCCGGCAGGCTCTGCGCCTGCACGGGGGTGAGGGTGGTGTAGCCGAGGGCGTCCAGGCCGGGCTGCAGGGCCGGGCTCAGCGGCAGGGTCGAGAAGTCAGTCATGGCGCATTGTACCTGCCTGCGCGGCAGCGCCCGTCCTGGGCCGCCATCCACGCATGGCGTGGATCTACGGGTGGGTGCCGACCGTTGGTCGGCACGCCCTGCTCAGCCCAGCACCGCCAACACACCCTGGTGGATCGCCAGGCCACCGAACAGCAGCCAGGCGAACAGGATCAGCGCCAGCAGCAGTGGCTTCAGGCCGGCCTGGCGCAGCGCCGAGACATGGGTGGTCAGGCCCAGCGCGGCCATCGCCATCGCCAGCAGCACGGTATCCAACTGCACCAGCCCGGCCTGCAGGCTGGCCGGCAGCAGGTGCAGCGAATTGAAACCGGCCACTGCCACGAAACCGAACGCGAACCACGGCACTACGATGCGCGCCTTGCTGCCGTCGGCGCCGGCCTTGCCGCCACGCGCCAGCCACAACGACAACACGACCAGGAACGGCGCCAGCAGCATCACCCGCACCATCTTGGTGATCACCGCAGTATCGGCGGCGGCTTCGCTGACCGTGCGGCCGGCGGCCACCACCTGCGCCACTTCGTGCACCGTCGCACCAGTGAACAGGCCGTACTGCCGCGCGTCCATCGCCAGCCAGCCGTGCGACTGCACCAGCGCATACAGCGCCGGGTACAGGAACATCGCCAGCGTGCCGAACACCACGACGGTAGAAACCGCGACAGTGACCTGCGCAGCGCGGCCACGCACCACCGGTTCGGCGGCCATCACCGCTGCCGCACCGCAGATCGCGCTCCCGGCGCCGATCAGCATTGCCGCCTCGCGTTCCATCTTGAACACACGTACGCCCAGCCAGCAGGCCAGGCCGAAGGTGCTGGCGACCACCAGCACGTCCATCAGCACGCCGCTGACGCCGACATGGCCGATGTCCTGGAAGGTCAGGCGCAGGCCGTACAGCACGATGCCGGCGCGCAGCAGCCAGTGCTTGGAGAAGCCGACACCGGCCGCGCTGCTCGGTGCCAGCCGCGGGTACAGGGTGTTGCCGACCACGATGCCGGCCACGATGGCGACGGTCAGTGCACTCAGGCCATGCGCCTGCAACCAGGGAAGCTCGGCCAGGTACAGCGATGCCGCCGCGATCAGGCCCACCAGCAGAAGGCCGGGCAGGCGCGGCTGCCAGCGTTGGCGCAGGGCGGGCAGGGACCAGGAGGAGAGAGCGGGGGCGTTCATGGCAGGGGTAGGGCTGTAGTGACGGGGCAAGCGTGTGCCTTCGTCCCTGACCTGTAAAACGAATAATATGGGTGAAACCTACCTATCAAGCGGGTAAATGCCATGCGCCTGACCTTGCGCCAGCTGCAAGTCTTCGTCGCCATCGCCGACCACG
This sequence comes from Stenotrophomonas sp. GD03777, assembly GCF_029842485.1. NCBI lineage: Bacteria > Pseudomonadati > Pseudomonadota > Gammaproteobacteria > Lysobacterales > Lysobacteraceae > Stenotrophomonas > Stenotrophomonas sp. GD03777. The sequence goes on along the minus strand of NZ_JAOCGL010000037.1, from coordinate 31,027 downwards.
GCAGCACCACCGCCGCCGGCCAGGCCATCGCGCTCTCGCAGTCGGCCAGCAGCGCCGCCCTGCAGGAACTGGAGGCGCACTTCGGTACGCCGCTGTTCGACCGCATCGGCCGTCGCCTGGCGCTGAACGGGCACGGCCGCGCACTGCTGGAGCCGGCGCGCACCCTGCTGGTCAATGCCGCTGATCTGGAGCGGCAGCTGGCCGCCGGCGGAGACCCGTCGCAAGGGGCACCGCTGCGGTTGGTACTGGCCGCCAGTACCACCATCGGCAACTACCTGCTGCCGCAGCGCATCGCTGAGCTGCTGCGGCAGGCGCCGCAGGCCGAAGTCGACCTGCGCATCGACAACAGTGCTGGCGTAGTCGCCGCTGTGCAGCGCCTGGACGTCGACGCCGGCCTGATCGAAGGCCCGTGCCATGAGCGCGGTTTGCAGGTCACGGCATGGCAGCAGGATCCGCTGGTGATCGTCGGCGCCGCCGACGCCCCCCCGCGCTGGTCGTTGGACGAACTGCGCCGCGCCCGCTGGCTGCTGCGCGAACCCGGCTCCGGCACCCGCGAGGCAGTGGAACAGGCGCTGTTGCCGCACCTGCGCGGCTTCGCCCAGACCCTGCAGCTGGGCAATACCGAAGCGATCAAGCAGGCTGCGATCGCCGGCCTCGGATTGGCCTGCCTTTCGCGTCACGCGCTGGAAGAGCCGCTGGCGCTGGGCCGCCTGCGCGTGCTCGAGACGCCGCTGCCCGCCCTTCAGCGCACCCTGTGGCTGGTGCGCCACCCGGGCAAGCAATGGCTGCCGGGGTTGCAGGCGTTGCTGGGGGAGGTGGAGTAGCAGGGATCGGTCTTGCACTGCACGAATTGCACGAAGGAGTCAGAGCCCGTTGCGCAGCAACGGGATCCGACCCCGACAGATCGACAGGCCTTGCAGCGCTCATCCACGCGTGGCCTGGATCTGCCGTGTCGACCAAGGTCGACACCCACCCGCGCAGAATGCCGTTCCGACAGATCGCGGGAAACTGTCAGAGGCGGGGCGGTGTGGGTCTGCAGGACCGTTGGCGCCATGGATGGCGCCATCGAGCCCCCAAGGAGGGGTTTACGGCGTGTCCTGCAGACCCGCACCGCCCCGGCATCCCACAGGAAACCAGCTTTTGACGTTGCCGTTGAGGTTGCCGGCCAGCGGCCGGCACTACCGCGGGTGCCGGGTGCAACCCGGCCGACGCCCCCAACCCGTACAATATCCGGATGCCTCTGATTACTCTGCAGAACGTCGACTTCAGCGTCGGCGGCCCGTTGTTGCTGGAGAAGGCCGAACTGTCGATCGAGCCGGGCGAACGCATCGCCCTGATCGGCCGCAACGGCGCCGGCAAATCCACCCTGCTCAAGCTGCTGTCCGGCGATCACAAGCCCGATGACGGGGAAGTCCGCGTACAGCAGGGCGTGCGCGTCACCCGCCTGGAGCAGGAAGTGCCACATGGCGCCGCCGGCTCGGTGTTCGACGTCGTCGCCGATGGCCTCGGTGAACTGGGCCAGTGGCTGGCCGAATTCCATCACCTGAGCCACGCCGAAGTATTTGATGGCGAAGCACTGGGCAACGTGCAGGCCAAGATCGACGCCGCCAACGGCTGGGGCCTCGATCAGCGCGTCAGCGAAACCCTGACCAAGCTCGACCTGGACGGCGAGGCCGAGTTCGGCCGCCTGTCCGGCGGCATGAAGCGCCGCGTGCTGCTCGCCCGCGCGCTGGTGTCCAGCCCCGACGTGCTGCTGCTGGACGAACCGACCAACCACCTCGATATCGAAGCCATCGACTGGCTCGAAGCGTTCCTGAAGGGTTGGAGCGGCAGCGTGGTGTTCGTTACCCATGACCGCCGCTTCCTGCGTGCACTGGCCACCCGCATCGTCGAGATCGACCGTGGCCAGGTCACCAGCTGGCCGGGCGACTGGGCCAACTACGAGCGTCGCCGGGAGGAACGCCTCAACGCGCAGGCGCAGGAAAACGCGCGCTTCGACAAGCTGCTGGCGCAGGAAGAAGTCTGGATCCGCCAAGGCATCAAGGCGCGCCGCACCCGCGATGAGGGCCGCGTGCGCCGCCTGAAGGCGATGCGCGTGGAGCGTTCGCAGCGCCGTGATCTCAGCGGCAACGTCAAGATGGAAGCCGCACAGGGCATCAGCTCTGGCAAGAAGGTCATCGACGTCAAGGATATTTCGTTCGCCTTCGGTGAGCGCACCATGGTCCGCGACTTCACCACCACCATCATGCGCGGCGACCGCATCGGCCTGATCGGCCCCAACGGCAGCGGCAAGACGACGCTGCTGAAGTTGCTGCTGGGCGAGCTGCAGCCGGCCAAGGGCGAAGTCAACGCCGGCACCAACCTGCAGATCGCCTATTTCGACCAGTACCGCGCGGTGCTGCGCGAAGACTGGAGCGCGATCGAGAACGTGGCCGAAGGCCGCGATTTCCTCGAGTTCAACGGCAAGCGCAAGCACGTGCATGCCTACCTGCAGGACTTCATGTTCACCCCGGAACGCGCACGTGCGCCGATCACCCGCCTGTCCGGTGGCGAGCGCAACCGCCTGCTGCTGGCCAAGCTGTTCGCGCAGCCGTCCAACCTGCTGGTGATGGACGAACCGACCAACGACCTGGACGTGGAAACCCTGGAGCTGCTGGAAGAGCTGCTGGGCGAGTACACCGGCACCCTGCTGCTGGTCAGCCATGACCGTGACTTCATCGACAACGTGGTGACCTCCACGCTGGTGATGGAAGGCGACGGCGTGATCGGCGAGTACGTCGGTGGCTACAGCGACTGGCAGCGTTATGCGGCCAGCATCGCGGCGCCTGCCTCGGTCCCCGCAGCCAAGCCGCCGGCCGCCGCCCCGGCCGCTGCACCCCCGGCTGCCCCCAAGCGCAAGCTGGCCTACAAGGAAGCACGCGAGCTGGAGCAGCTGCCGAAGACCATCGAGAAGCTGGAAGGCGACGTCGAAGGGTTGACCTCGGCGATGAACGACCCGGCGTTCTATACCCGCAGCAGTGCGGAAGTGACCGCGCACACCCAGCAGCTGGCCAAGGTGCAGGCCGAGCTGGATGCCGCGTACGCGCGCTGGGAAGAGCTGGAAGGCTGAGTTCGCCGGGTTCGTGCGGACCAGCGGTCCGCACCTACCGACGCCGATGCCTGGTAGATCCACGCCATGCGTGGATATGCGGATCTGTGCGGACCAACGGTCCGCACCCACCAATCAACGGTCCGTGCGGACCAGGGTCCGCCCCCACCGGGGGGCGTCGGTCATTTGACCCCGTGCAGATCCCGCAACTGGCTCGGCCGGCTGCCGAAATACGCGGCCAGATCGGCGATGTCCTGATCGCTCAGGTCCTTCGCCTGCGGCGTCATCAGCGCATGCTGGCGGTCGCCGGCGCGGTAGGCCTGCAGCGCATGCGCCAGATAGTCGCCGTACTGCCCACCCAGCTTCGGATAGGTCGGATCGATCGGCGCATTGCCATCGGCCCCATGGCAGTCGATGCAACTCTGGTTGGTGGCCTTGCCCTTCACCTTGGCGCGGGCTTCACCGGCGGCCTCGCGGCCTGCCGGCAGGCCGGCGGAGGACGAAGAGCCGTGTTCGCCGCTGGCATGGCCCGGGTCGGCGGCGGATTTCTCGCTGTTTTCCACCTGCGACTGCGAACAGGCCGCCAGCAGCAGGGCAACGGACAGGGCGATGGCGTGACGCATCGGATGCGCGGCTTTCGACATGGGCGGGCCTTACTTGACGGTGGACAGGTAAACAGAGAGATCGGCGATCTCCTGTTCGCTGAAACTCATCGACTGCGCCTGCATCGTCGGATGCCGGCGCTTGCCCTGGCGGTACTCGGTCAGGGCCTGGGCCAGGTACTGCTGGGTCTGGCCGCCGATCTTCGGCACCCGGTAGCTGGGGTAGGCGTTCTTGTAGCCGGTGATGCCGTGGCACCCCTGGCAGGTGTAGGCCAGGACACGGCCATTGTCGAAGTTGCCGGTGGGCGTGGCAGGCGCCGGCGCGGCGGCAGGCGCCGGGGCGGGTGTGGCAGGAGCGGGAGCGGGCTGTGCGGCGGCCCCAAGGGGCAGGAGGACGGCCAGAGCGAGACAAGCGGCGAGCGGCTGCGGGCGCATGGTGTCGTTTCCGGGGATTCGGGTCTGGTCGTTCCGGCGTGGGGTACGGAACGACCCGAGTATAGCCTCAGGTTTCATCTAGCTGAAATGGGGGCGGGCCGACCAGCGGCGTGAAGACACCATGACCTTTGGGATATGGTGTTGCCGTGAAGTGGTGCATTACTTTGCTACCACACCTGTCCACGCATCCTCCAGGGACCTGACGATGTCGCACCCAACTTTCCTGTCCGGCCGTCGCAGCGGAATCTGCGCTGCCGCACTGCTGATCTCCACCTCCCTGCTGCTGGGCGGTTGCGCCGCAGGGCCCAATTCCGAAGCCAAGGCTGCCGAGACCAAGGAGGAGAAGAAGGTCGACGCCGTCCCGGTCGAAGTGGCGGTGGCCAGCCATCGTGCCGTCGCGGCCAGCTACACCGGTACCGCTGCACTGGAGCCACGCGCCGAGTCGCAGGTGGTCGCCAAGACCTCCGGCGTAGCCCTGGCGGTGCTGGTCGAGGAAGGGCAGCGGGTCACCGCCGGCCAGCCGCTGGTGCGGCTGGACCCGGATCGTGCACGCCTGGCCGTGGCGCAGAGCGAAGCGCAGATGCGAAAGCTGGAAAACAACTACCAGCGCGCACAGAAGCTGGTCGGCCAGCAGATGGTCAGCGCTGCCGATGTCGACCAGCTGCGCTACGACCTGGAGAACGTCCGTGCGCAGTACCGCCTGGCCACGCTGGAGCTGTCCTACACCACGGTCGTGGCACCGATCTCGGGTGTGATCGCCTCACGCTCGATCAAGACCGGCAACTTCGTGCAGATCAATACACCGATCTTCCGCATCGTTGACAACTCGCGGCTGGAGGCCACGCTCAACGTACCCGAACGTGAGCTGGCCACCCTGCGTGCCGGCCAGCCGGTGACGCTGGCGGCCGACGCACTGCCGGGCCAGAGCTTCACCGGCACCGTTGACCGCATCGCGCCGGTGGTGGACTCGGGCAGCGGCACGTTTCGCGTGGTCAGTGCCTTCGATGGCGCCGCCCACGCGCTGCAGCCCGGCATGTTCGGCCGCATCCGCATCGATTACGACCAGCGTGCCGATGCGCTGGTGGTGCCGCGCCTGGCGTTGCTCGATGACGGTGAACCTGCGGTGTTCCGCGTGCGCGAAGGCAAGGTCGCACGCATTCCGGTCAAGCTGGGTTACGCCGAGGGGCCGTGGGTGGAGATCCGTGATGGCCTGGCGGCCGGTGATCAGGTGGTCACCGCCGGCAAGGTCGCCCTGCGCGACGGCACCACGGTGCAGGTGATCGCCGATCCGAAGGCGAAGGCGGTCGCGGCGGCCGCCAAGCCCGCAGACAAGGCCGGGAGCAAGCAATGACTGCCCCGGGCCACGACCACGGTGCCTCGCCGGCGAGCGACGGCGCCGCCGCCGGCATACGCGGCGGCCTGGTGGAATTCGCCACGCGTCGCCGTGTGACCATCGCCATGTGCACGGTCACGCTGCTGCTGTTTGGCCTGATCGCGCTCGGCAACCTCAAGGTCAACCTGCTGCCCGACCTGAGCTACCCGACGCTGACCGTGCGCACCGAATACACCGGTGCGGCGCCGACCGAAATCGAAACCCTGATCACCCAGCCGGTTGAAGAAGCGGTGGGCGTGGTCAAGAACCTGCGCAAGCTGAAGTCGGTCTCGCGCACCGGCCAGAGCGATGTGGTGCTGGAGTTCGCTTGGGGCACCAACATGGACCAGGCCAGCCTGGAGGTGCGTGACAAGATGGAAGCGCTGAACCTGCCGCTGGAGGCCAAGGCTCCGGTGCTGCTGCGCTTCAATCCGTCCACCGAGCCGATCATGCGCCTGGTGCTGTCGAACAAGACGGCGCCGACCAGCGATGCCGATGCGGTCCGCGAGCTGACCGGCCTGCGCCGCTATGCCGATGAAGACCTGAAGAAGAAGCTGGAGCCGGTCACCGGCGTGGCAGCAGTGAAGGTGGGCGGTGGCCTGGAAGACGAGATCCAGGTCGACATCGACCAGCAGAAGCTGGCGCAGCTGAACCTGCCGATCGACACCGTCATCAAGCGCCTCAAGGACGAGAACATCAACATCTCCGGCGGCCGCCTGGAGGAGGGCTCCCAGCGCTTCCTGGTGCGTACCGTCAACCAGTTCGCTGACCTCGAGGAAATCCGCAACCTGCTGGTGACCACCCAGGCCGCCAATGGCAGCGCAGCCGACTCGGCGTTGCAGCAGATGTTCAACATCGCCGCGTCGACTGGTTCGGCTGCAGCCATCGCCGCCGCGTCGGCGGCACAGAGCGCATCGTCCGGTGGTGGCTCCAGCGTGGTTGCCAATGGCGTGCCGGTACGCCTGAAGGACGTGGCCACGGTGCGGCAGGGCTACAAGGAGCGTGAAGCGATCATCCGCCTGGGCGGCAAGGAATCGGTCGAGCTGGCCATCTACAAGGAAGGCGACGCCAACACCGTGTCCACCGCCGAAGCGCTGCGCAAGCGCCTGGAGCAGATCAAGGGCACGTTCCCGTCCGATGTCGAGTTGACCACCATCGAGGACCAGTCGCGCTTCATCGAGCACGCCATCGCCGACGTCAAGAAGGACGCGGTGATCGGTGGCCTGCTGGCAATCCTGATCATCTTCCTGTTCCTGCGCGATGGCTGGAGCACGTTCGTGATCAGCCTGTCGTTGCCTGTATCGATCATCACCACGTTCTTCTTCATGGGCCAGCTCGGCCTGAGCCTGAACGTGATGTCGCTGGGCGGCCTGGCCTTGGCCACCGGCCTGGTGGTGGATGACTCGATCGTGGTGCTGGAGAGCATCGCCAAGGCCCGCGAGCGTGGCCTGGGCATCCTGCAGGCGGCCATTGCCGGCACCCGCGAAGTGAGCATGGCGGTGGTTGCCTCAACCCTGACCACCATCGCCGTGTTCCTGCCGCTGGTGTTCGTCGACGGGATTGCCGGACAGCTGTTCCGCGACCAGGCGCTGACCGTGGCGATCGCCATCGCGATCTCGCTGCTGGTGTCGATGACCCTGATCCCGATGCTGAGCTCGCTGAAGGGGCGGCCACCGCTGGCGTTCCCGGAAGAGGCGCCGAACGAAGCGTGGCAGCCGCAGAAGCGCTGGCAGAAGCCGGTCGCGCTGGGCCGCCGTGGCGTGGTTGCCAGCGTGCGCTGGAGCTTCTATGCGCTGGCGTGGCTTGTCGTGCGCGTGTGGCGTGGCGTGGTGGCAGTGGTCGGCCCGGTGATGCGCAAGGCCAGCGACCTGGCGATGAAGCCCTATGCAGGCGCCGAGCAAGGCTACCTGCGCCTGCTGCCGAGTGCGCTGGCGCATCCCGGCAAGGTGCTGGGCGTGGCAGCCATCATCTTCGTGGCGACCATGGCGCTGGTACCGATGCTTGGCGCGGACCTGATTCCGCAGCTGGCGCAGGACCGGTTCGAAATGACGGTGAAGCTGCCGGCCGGCACGCCGCTGAAGCAGACCGATGCGCTGGTGCGCGAGCTGCAGCTGGCGCACGGCAAGGGGGAGGGCGTGGCCTCGCTGTATGGCGTCAGTGGCAGCGGCACCCGGCTGGATGCCAGTCCGACCGAAAGCGGCGAGAACATCGGCAAGCTGACTGTGGTGATGGAAGGCGGTGGCAACGCGCGCACTGAAGCGGCAATCACCGAACGCCTGCGCGGCACCATGAGCCAGCACCCGGGCGCCCAGGTCGACTTCGCGAGGCCGGCGTTGTTCAGCTTCTCCACGCCGTTGGAAATCGAACTGCGCGGGCAGGACATGGCGACCCTGGAAGTGGCCGGCCAGCGCTTGGCGGCGATGCTGCGCGGCAATGCGCACTACGCCGACGTGAAGTCGACGGTGGAAGAGGGCTTCCCGGAAATCCAGATCCGCTTCGACCAGGAGCGCGCGGGTGCGCTGGGCCTGACCACCCGCCAGATCGCCGACGTGGTGGTGAAGAAGGTGCGCGGCGACGTCGCCACCCGCTACAGCTTCCGTGATCGCAAGATCGACGTGCTGGTGCGTGCCCAGGAAGGTGACCGCGCCAGCGTCGAGAGCATCCGCCGGCTGATCGTCAATCCGGGCAGCACCCGCCCGGTCACCCTGGACGCGGTGGCCGACGTGGTCGCCACCACCGGCCCCAGCGAGATCCATCGTGCCGACCAGACCCGGGTGGCGGTGGTATCGGCCAACCTGCGCGACATCGACCTCGGCGCAGCCATGCGCGAAGTGCAGCAGATGGTGGCCGAGCAGCCGCTGGGTGCGGGCGTTGGCCTGCACATCGGTGGCCAGGGCGAGGAGCTGGCGCAGGCGGCGAAGTCGCTGATCTTCGCCTTTGGTTTGGCGATCTTCCTGGTCTACCTGGTGATGGCCTCGCAGTTCGAGTCGCTGCTGCACCCGTTCGTGATCCTGTTCACCATCCCGCTGGCGCTGGTCGGCGCGATCCTGGCGCTGATGCTGACCGGCAAGCCCATCTCGGTGGTGGTGTTCATCGGCTTGATCCTGCTGGTCGGCCTGGTCACCAAGAACGCGATCATCCTGATCGACAAGGTCAACCAGCTGCGCGAAGCCGGCGTGGCCAAGCATGAGGCGCTGGTGGAAGGTGCGCGCTCGCGCCTGCGCCCGATCATCATGACCACGTTGTGCACGCTGTTCGGCTTCCTGCCGCTGGCGGTGGCCATGGGCGAGGGCGCCGAAGTGCGTGCACCGATGGCGATCACCGTGATCGGTGGCCTGCTGGTGTCGACGCTGCTGACGCTGCTGGTGATCCCGGTGGTGTACGACCTGATGGATCGTCGCGGCGACGCCTATTACCGTGAGCGCGGCCGCAAGCATGCCGGTGAAGGCCTGCATGGCGACGAGGGCGGCACGGCAGGTGTGGAGGAGCCGGCATGAGCGTTGCCGAGTTCTCCATCCGCCGCCCGGTCACCACCATCATGTGCTTCGTGTCGCTGGTGGTGATCGGCCTGATCGCTTCGTTCCGGCTGCCGTTGGAGGCGCTGCCGGACATCTCCGCGCCGTTCCTGTTCGTGCAGATCCCATACACCGGTTCGACGCCCGAGGAAGTGGAGCGGACCATCATCCGCCCGGTCGAGGAGTCGCTGGCGACGATGACCGGCATCAAGCGCATGCGCTCATCGGCCACCTCCGAGGCGGCGCTGATCTACATCGAGTTCAGCGACTGGGACCGCGACATCGCCATTGCCGCGTCCGACGCGCGCGAGCGTATCGATGCGATCCGCAGCGACCTGCCCGACGACCTGCAGCGCTACAACGTGTTCAAGTGGTCCAGCAGTGACCAGCCGGTACTGAAGGTGCGGCTGGCCAGCACCACCGACCTGACCACTGCCTATGACATGCTCGACCGTGAGTTCAAGCGGCGCATCGAGCGTATTCCCGGTGTGGCCCGCGTCGACATCACCGGTGCACCGCCGAACGAGGTGGAGATCGCCATCGATCCGAACCGGCTCAACGCGCATGGGTTGAGCATCAACGAGCTGAGCGAGCGCCTGCGCACGCTGAACTTCTCGATCTCGGCCGGTCAGATCGACGACAACGGCCAGCGCGTGCGCGTGCAGCCGGTGGGCGAGATCACCGACCTGCAGGAGATGCGCGACCTGGTGATCAACGCCAAGGGCCTGCGCCTGGGCGATATCGCCGACGTGCGCCTGAAGCCTGCACGGATGAACTACGGGCGCCGCCTGGACGGCAACCCGGCGGTGGGCCTGGACATCTTCAAGGAGCGCAGTGCCAACCTTGTGGACGTCTCGCGTGCGGCGCTGGCCGAAGTCGAGGCGATCCGCGCGCAGCCGTCGATGCGCGACGTGCAGATCAAGGTGATCGACAACCAGGGAAAGGCGGTAACCTCGTCGCTGCTGGAGCTGGCCGAAGCCGGTGCGGTCGGCCTGATCCTGTCGGTGACGGTGCTGTTCTTCTTCCTGCGCCATTGGCCGTCGACGCTGATGGTGACCCTGGCCATTCCGATCTGCTTCACCATCACCCTGGGCTTCATGTACTTCGTCGGGGTGACGCTGAACATCCTGACCATGATGGGCCTGCTGCTGGCCGTGGGCATGCTGGTCGACAACGCCGTGGTGGTGGTGGAGAGCATCTACCAGGAGCGCGAGCGCATGCCGGGGCAGCCACGGCTGGCCTCGATCATCGGCACCCGCAACGTGGCCATCGCGCTCAGCGCCGGTACGCTGTGCCACTGCATCGTGTTCGTGCCGAACCTGTTCGGCGAGACCAACAACATCAGCATCTTCATGGCGCAGATCGCGATCACCATCTCGGTCTCGCTGCTGGCCTCGTGGCTGGTCGCGGTCAGCCTGATTCCGATGCTGTCCGCACGCATGGCCACACCCAAGCTGGTGCACTCGCAGACCGGCCTGATCGCGCGCCTGCAACGGCGCTATGCACAGCTGCTGGACTGGTCACTGCATCACCGCGGTTGGAGCCTGCTCGGCATCCTGCTGGTGGTGCTGGTCAGCCTGGTGCCGATGAAGCTGACCAAGGTCGACATGTTCGGTGGCGAGGGCGGCAAGGACATCTTCATCGGCTACATGTGGAAGGGCGCCTACACCTACCGGCAGATGTCCGAGGAAGTGGCGCGCGTGGAGAGCTGGATCGACCAGAACCGCGAGCGCCTGCACGTGAAGCAGGTGTACTCCTGGTACAGCGAGCAGGAAGGCAGCTCCACGGTGGTCACCCTGGACGAGAAGTACGCCAAGGACATCAAGGCGCTGCAGGAAGAGTTGCGCAAGGGCCTGCCGAAGTCCGCCCGCACCGACTATTTCGTCGGCAACCAGGGCGGCGATGGCGGGGGTGGCGGCAACCAGGGCGTGCAGGTGCAGCTGGTGGGCGATTCCAGCTCGATGCTGCAGGAGATCGGCCAGGAAGTGGTGCCGTTGCTGGCGCAGCGTGCCGAACTGCGGGACGTGCGCATCGACAACGGCGAGAAGGGCGGCGAGCTGAAGGTACGCGTCGACCGTGAGCGTGCCGCAGCGTTCGGTTTCAACGCCGAACAGGTGGCCAGCTTCGTCGGCCTGGCGCTGCGCGGCGCACCGATGCGCGAGTTCCGTCGCGGTGACAATGAAGTGCCGGTGTGGGTGCGCTTTGCCGGCGCCGAGCAGAGCAGCCCGGAAGACCTGGCCGGTTTCAGCGTGCGTACCGGCGATGGCCGCAGCGTGCCGCTGCTGAGCCTGGTCACCGTGGACGTTGGTTCGTCGGCCACCCAGATCGGCCGTACCAATCGTCAGACGACATTGACCATCAAGGCCAACCTGGCCGGGAAGGTCACCGCACCGGACGGGCGCAAGGCGATAGAGGCCGTGCTCAAGCCGATGAACTTCCCGGCCGGCTACGGCTTCACCTTCGATGGCGGCGACTACGGCAACGATGATGAAGCCATGCAGCAGATGGTGTTCAACCTGCTGATCGCGCTGGTGATGATCTACGTGGTGATGGCGGCGGTATTCGAGTCGCTGCTGTTCCCGGCGGCGATCATGAGCGGCGTGCTGTTCTCGATCTTCGGCGTGTTCTGGCTGTTCTGGATCACTGGCACCTCGTTCGGGATCATGTCCTTCATTGGCATCCTGGTGCTGATGGGCGTGGTGGTGAACAACGGCATCGTGATGATCGAGCACATCAACAACCTGCGGCGCAGCGGCATGGGCCGTACCCAGGCGCTGGTGGAAGGCTCACGCGAACGCCTGCGCCCGATCATGATGACCATGGGCACGGCGATCCTGGCGATGGTGCCGATCTCGCTGACCGACACGCAGATGTTCGGCAATGGCCCGGAGTACTCGCCGATGGCGCGCGCGATTGCCGGCGGCCTGGCGTTCTCGACCGTGGTCAGCCTGCTGTTCCTGCCGACGATCTACGCGGTGCTCGATGACCTGCGCAATGCCGTGACGCGGCTGATCCGTCGCGCGCGTGGAGTGGAGATGGTAGAGCCGGGCGCTGCCCGGCTGTAATGCACGTCAACGTGTTGTGGTGTGGGGGAGGCCGGTCGTAGTGGGGCGGCCTCCCCCTTTTTTCGGCTTAGGTCAGGCCTTGCGCAGGAACCAGGTCCGGCGCGTGTACTCGTGACCGAAATCCACCTGCCCGAACCGTGCGATCTCACGCTGGCCACGCCGGTAATAGCGCCACGGTGCTTTGGACAGCGGAGGAGTTTGCCCGTAGAAAACATCCATGTGGCCCACCGGCATCGACTTCGGCGTTACGTGCATGACCACGCTGCGACGCGTTCCGGCAGAGGGATGTGGCGCGCCGCCGTGGAACAGCTGCGGGTGCCAGACGATCACATCGCCAGGCTGCACGTGCACCGACTGCGGCTTCAGGCCAGCGTCTTCGCATTGACGCGCCACTGCATCCTGATAGGCGGTCCAGCCTTCCGGCGACATGGCGCTGATCGGGCCGTCGCCGAAGACAGTGCGTCGCAGCGCCTGCACGTCAATCGGCGGCAACAGGTGGCTGCCCGGAACCACGCGAAGGGGGCCATTGCTTTCATCAACCGCATCCAGTGCGGTCCACACTCCCATGTAGCGCTCGCCCGGAGAGGTGCAGAACACTGGCGTATCGCGATGCAAAGACTGTTCCGATCCGCGTTCGTAGTAGAGGCTGGTGTAGAGCGTGGTCGGTTCGCCGAGGAAACGATCGCAGACGTCGATGGCCGGGTTGTCAGTGAGCAGGCGGGTCATCGCATCCACCGCCAGGTGCAGGTTGACGACCCGATACATGCGCTTGTGTTCGTCCAGGTTGCGCGACACCGCCTTTGGATTGCGCTGCTTGAAGCGCGCGATGCGCGCGTTGATGTCCTGGACCAGCGCGGGTGCGATGGCCTGGCGCACCACCACGAAACCATCGCGCATCAGCGCATCGTATGCATCCATTGGAGTGTTCCTTCCTAAAACGCTGAGTATAGGCACGAGCGCTGGGACGTCATCCCGCCACCTTGCCCCACACCTTGAAGGTGGTCAGCCACAGGCCAAGCATGCTGCCGATGTTGGTCAGCATGAAGGTCAGCACCACGCGGGTAACGCGATTGCGGTACCAGCCCTTCAGGCTCTGCGCGTCGTCGCGCAGCTTCAGGAAGTCCTCGTAGGCTGGCTTGCGCACACGCGCTTCCACCAGTGCCGAGAAGGCGCCGGTCGGGATGCTCAGGCGGAACGGCTTGAACGGGGCCACCGCGATCGCGGTGAGGATGCTCAGCGGGTGACCGCCGGCCAGCAGGCAGCCCAGGCCGGCCAGGCCGCCGGTATACATCGCCCAGGTTGCCAGCAGCTCGGTGCCTACGCCCAGGCCGCCGCGGTAGAAGCCTACGCCGATGCCGGTCGCCACGATCGCCAGGATGCCCAGCGTGAACCACGGGATGTTGCGCTTCTTCGGCACCGCCTCCAGCTCGGCGCGCAGCGGCGCCGGTGCCTCGGTGTCGGTTTCCAGGTGGCGTGCCAGACCCGCCAGGTGGCCGGCTCCGACCACTGCCAGCACTTCGCGCTGGCGCGGGTCGTGTTCTTCGCGCAGGCGGGTGGCCATGTAGCGGTCGCGCTCGCCGATGATGGTTTCGTACAGCGCCGGGCTCTCGCTGGCGAACTCACCGAAGCTCGATTCCAGCATGTCGCCCTGCTTGAGCTTCTCGATCTCGTTCTCGCCCACTTCCTCGGACGAGAACAGGCCGGCGCCGAGGCCGGCAACCAGCTTCAGCTTGCCGAAGAAGCCCAGCCGTTGCGACGCGCGGCGGAAGGTCAGGCCGACCTCGCGGTCGATCAGGTGCACCGGCAGGTTGCGTTCGCGGGCGAGTTCCACCGCACGTTTCAGCTCGGCGCCGGGCTCGATGTCGAGTTGCTCGGCCAGGCGGCGCTGATAGGCGGACAGAGCGAGGTTGGCGGCGAACAGGGCGACGCGGCCCTTGCGGATCACCTCGACCAGGTCGAGCTTGGCGAGCGTGTCAGGGTCGCTCAGCGCCTGCAGGCGCTGCGGGTCCAGCTCGACGGCAACGGCATCGAAGCGGCCGCTGTCGATGGCTTTTTCAACGGCCTCGACGCTGGCGCGGGAGACGTGGGCGGTGCCCAGCAGGGTGTAGCGCACGCCGTCGCGTTCGACGACGCGCACCGGCTGGCCGGCGAACAGGTCGTCGCCGGTCTCGGGAAGGGTTTCGGTCATGGGTTCATTCATTGGAGGGTGCGGTGTCGGCGCCATCGCCGAGCGCGCGCTGCATCTGTACGGTGTCCAGCCAGCGGCCATGCTTGCGGCCGAGGCCACGGAACACGCCCACCAGCTCGAAGCCGAAGCGTTCGTGCAGCTTGATCGAGGCGGTGTTGGTCGGTTCGCCGATCACCGCCACCATCTGCCGGTAGCCACGTGCCACGCAGGCGTCGATCAAGGCCTGCAGCAGGCCGGTGCCGGCACCCTTGCCCTGGAACGCGGCATCGACGTAGACCGAGTTCTCCACGGTCCACTGGTAGGCAATGCGGGTGCGATAGGTGTTGGCATAGGCATAGCCAGCCACCTGGCCGTCGATCTCGGCGACCAGGTAGGGGAAGCCACGATCAATGATGTCGCGCATGCGGCGCAGCATCTCGGTCGCGTCCGGGATGTCGTACTCGTAGGTGTTGACGAAATCGGTCACTTCCACCGCGTAGATGGCGGTGATCGCGTCGATGTCGGCCGGGCCGGCATCACGGATGAGGACGGCCATGCGCGGGCTCCGGCTCAGTCGATGTAGCGCTTGAGCAGGTCGCCGTATGCATCGATGCGGCGATCACGCAGGAACGGCCAGATGCGGCGCACATGCTCGCTGCGCTGCAGGTCGACGTCGCACAGCAGCACGGTGGCCTCGGTGCCGGCCTCGGCCAGGAACTCGCCCTGCGGGCCGAGCACGTGGCTGTTGCCCCAGAACTGGATGCCCGACGCGCCCAGCGGCGACGCCTCGTGGCCGACGCGGTTGCAGCTCAGCACCGGCAGGCCGTTGGCCACGGCGTGGCCACGGTGGCTCAGCACCCAGGCGTCGCGCTGGCGGGTCTTCTCGTCCTGCACGTCGTCCGGGTCCCAGCCGATCGCGGTCGGGTACAGCAGCAGCTCGGCACCGGCCAGCGCCATCAGGCGCGCCGCTTCCGGGTACCACTGGTCCCAGCACACCAGCACGCCAAGGCGACCCACCGACGTATCGATCGGCTTGAAGCCGATGTCGCCCGGGGTGAAGTAGAACTTCTCGTAGAAGCCCGGGTCGTCCGGGATGTGCATCTTGCGGTACTTGCCGAGCAGGCTGCCGTCCTTCTCGAACACCACGGCGGTGTTGTGGTACAGGCCGGCAGCGCGGCGCTCGAACAGCGAGCCGACCAGCACCACGCCATGCTTCTTCGCCAGTGCGCCCAGGCGCTCGGTGCTCGGGCCCGGAATGGATTCGGCCAGGTCGAATTCGTCCACCGATTCGTGCTGGCAGAAATACGGGCCGTTGTGCAGTTCCTGCAGCAGCACCAGCTTGGCACCCTGCGCAGCCGCCTCGGCCACGCGTGCTTCGATCACCGCCAGGTTGGCGGCGGCATCACCGTGGTTGCGCTCCTGGATCAGGGCGACGGTAAGGGGGCTGCGCGAGTTCATGCGGGGCGTTCCTGCGGGGGAAAACCTGCATGTTAGCGCGGATGGGCGGCGACGGCGTGTTGCGCGCTGAATGGGTGATGGTAGTGCCGGCCGCTGGCCGGCATCCCCATCAATCCGTCAGGCATTGCCTGGTTGCCGGCCAGCGGCCGGCACTCCCTTTTCTCAGACCTTCAACAACCCGGCCGGCAGCTGCATGGTGATGCAGTGCAGGCTGCCGTTCTGCCAGATCAGCGAGCGGCAAGGCACCTGCACGATCTCGCGACCCGGATGCGCCTGGGCCAGCACATCACGGGCCAGGTCGTCGGCCGGGTCGCCATAGGCCGGCATCAGCACCGCGCCGTTGACGATCAGGTAGTTGGCGTACGACGCAGCAAGACGGCGGCCTTCGTCGATCACCGGCCGCGCCCACGGCAGCGGGAACAGGCGATACGGCTGGCCGTCCTTGGTGCGCAGCGCGGCCAGCTCGTTGCCCATCGCCTGCAGCTCGGCGTAGTGCGAATCGCTCTCGTCGTCGCAGGCCTGATAGACGATGCTGTCAGCGGAGGCGAAGCGGGCGAGGGTATCGATGTGGGCGTCGGTGTCGTCGCCTTCCAGGTAGCCGTGGTCCAGCCACAGCACGCGGTCCTGCTGCAGCCAGTCGGCCAGGTCGGCGCTCAGGCTGGCGCGGTCGCGGTCCGGGTGGCGTTCGTGCAGGCACTTCCAGGTGGTCAGCAGGGTGCCTTCGCCGTCGGTCTCGATGCCACCGCCTTCCAACGCGAACGGAATGCTGCGTACCGGGGCGTCGTTGAACACGCCAGCCTGGTCGAGCACGCCCACCAGCTGGTCATCCAGGGTGGCGTCGAACTTGCCGCCCCAGCCAGTGAATCGGAAGTCCAGCAGCTGGAAACCGCCGTCGGCGCGACGCAGGGTGATCGGGCCGGAGTCGCGCAGCCAGGTATCGTCGTAGGCGGCCGTGGTGAAGTGGACCTTGTCCATGTCGATGCGGTTGGAGCGCAGCCGCATTTCGGCATAGGTCTCCACATCGTCGTCGGCCACGCAGATCAGCACCGGCTGGAAGCGGGTGATGGCCGCGACCAGGGCGATGTAGGTCTCTTCCACCTGGCCCAGGCGGTCGGCCCAGTCGGTGTCGGCGGTAGGCCAGGCAATCAGGACGCCGCTCTGGGCTTCCCACTCGGCAGGAAAACGAAGGGTCTGGTTCATGGTCTCGCTACACAGGCCCGCCCAGGGCGGGTAAAGGGATCAACGGATCGGTGGTTTCGGGCCGATTTCGTTCGGGTCCGCCTGGTTGGCCACCACGTCGATCACCTTCTGCTTCTCGAAGTAGACGGTGAACTGCGGGTACACCCAGCGGTTGATGGTCGGCCATTGCCGCTTCTGCCCGCCACGCGGCTGCAGTTGTTCGCTGGGCGCGCCGAACTGCGCCTGCACCTGCTGCATGCTCTGGCCGCGCACGGGCAGGGCACCGGCCGGCTTCTCGCGGGCACGGTCGACAAGCAGGGTATCGGCCAGTGCCGGTGTGGCGGCGGCCAGGGTGGCCATCACGGCCAGGGCGGACAGGTAACGCTTCATCTCGATCTACTCCCCAGTGGTCAAGAAAGGCGATTACAGCAAAAACGGCAGGAAAAAGCCGCATAAACAAAAAACCGCCCGAAGGCGGTTTCTTGCATCGGGTCGGCCCCGCGTAGGGCCAGCCGCAGCCGGAAGGCTGTGAGGCTTAGCGCTGACGCGCCTTGAAACGCGGGTTCGACTTGCAGATGACGAAGATCTTGCCACGACGACGCACGACCTTGCAGTCACGGTGACGGGCCTTCGCCGACTTCAGGGAGGACAGGACTTTCATGGCATACCTCGGCGTAAACAGTAGTTGTTCGGGTGGAGCGTGGCCGCGATATGCGAAAGACAATCGGCAGTTGACGCTCGTTCAAGCCCGCCATTCTACCGGGCTTTTCCTCATGGTTTCAAGTGGTTGCACAAAAGATCCCGCTGGGGGCGTCTGGCAGGGGCTAGAATGGCCCCTTCACACGCTCTGGGACCCCCATGAATCCACTCGCTCCCGTCCTGACCATCGACGGCCCATCCGGGGCCGGCAAGGGTACCATCAGCCGCATCATCGCGCGCAGGATGGGCTGGCATTACCTGGATTCGGGCGCGCTGTACCGGGCGGTGGGCGTGGCCGCAAGCTGGGCCGACATCGACACCTCCGACGCCTCCGCGCTGGTCCGCTGCACCTTCGACACCCACGTTCAGTTTGTCGAGCAGGGCGATGCCATGCGGGTCATGGTCAACGGCACCGATGCCACCGAAGAGCTGCGCCTGGAGACCACCGGGGCGCTGGCCTCGGCCATTGCCGCCATCCCGGAGGTCCGGGCCGCCCTGAAGGAGCGCCAGCGCGCATTCAGGGAGCTGCCGGGCCTGGTCGCCGACGGCCGCGACATGGGCACGGTGATCTTTCCGGACGCCCCCTACAAGGTCTTCCTGACCGCCAGTGCCGAGGAGCGCGCCGAGCGCCGGCATAAGCAGTTGAAAGACAAGGGGGTTTCTGTTAACTTTGATGACCTCCTGCGCGAGATCATGGCCCGCGACGCCCGTGATGCTCAGCGTACCGTGGCGCCCCTGAAGCCGGCAGACGATGCTGTCCTCATCGACACCACAGGCATCGGCATCGATGATGTCGTTGCCCGAGTGATGGATCTGCTTCCGGTTCCGGCTGCCTGATCCGTTCGCGCGGGAGCACTGCCAGCAGCATCGGCGGTGGTCGCGCATAGCAGTGCTGTACCCGCTCCGTCGCGCAATGATGCGTGGCGGTTTTCCTACTACACACGACCTGCGTTTCCGGGGTCGACCAACAGGCGGGCGGTCGCCATTCCCCTGAAGGGGACGCCACCGACCCATGTGTCCAACAGAGTAAATCTAATGACCGAATCATTTGCCGAACTGTTTGAAGCCAGCCAGGCCAACCTGGCCAAGCTGAAGCCGGGCGCCATCGTCAGCGGTACCGTTGTTGAAGTCCGCGGCGACGTCGTGGTGATCAACGCTGGCCTGAAGTCCGAAGGCATCGTGCCGATCGAACAGTTCCGTAACGACGCTGGCGAAATCGACGTCGCCGAAGGCGATATCGTCAAGGTCGCCCTCGACTCGATCGAGAACGGCTTCGGCGAAACCGTCCTGTCGCGCGAGAAGGCCAAGCGCGCGATGGTGTGGGACGAGCTGGAAGAAGCGTTGGAAAAGAACGAAACCATCACCGGCCGCATCAGCGGCAAGGTCAAGGGTGGTTTCACCGTGGACATCAAGGATGTCCGCGCCTTCCTGCCGGGTTCCCTGGTCGATGTGCGCCCGGTGCGCGATCCGGCCTACCTGGAAGGCAAGGAACTCGAGTTCAAGCTCATCAAGCTGGACCGCAAGCGTAACAACGTCGTGGTCTCGCGCCGCGCTGTCGTCGAAAGCGAGCACTCGGAAGAGCGCGAGCAGCTGATGGACAAGCTGCAGGAAGGCGCGATCCTGAAGGGTGTCGTCAAGAACCTGACCGATTACGGCGCGTTCGTGGACCTGGGCGGTATCGACGGCCTGCTGCACATCACCGACATGGCGTGGAAGCGCGTGCGTCACCCGTCGGAAGTCGTGAACGTCGGCGACGAGCTGGACGTCCGCGTGCTGAAGTTCGACCGCGAGCGCAACCGCGTTTCGCTGGGCCTGAAGCAGCTGGGCGAGGATCCGTGGGACAACATCGGCCGTCGTTACCCGGCCAACAGCCGCGTCTTCGGCAAGGTCTCCAACGTCACCGATTACGGTGCGTTCGTTGAGATCGAGCCGGGCGTCGAAGGCCTGGTGCACGTCTCCGAGATGGATTGGACCAACAAGAACGTCAACCCGTCCAAGGTTGTCCAGGTGGGTGATGAAGTCGAAGTGATGGTGCTGGACGTCGATGAAGAGCGTCGCCGCATCTCGCTGGGCATGAAGCAGGTTGCCGCCAATCCGTGGGAAACCTTCGCTGCCACCCACAAGAAGGGTGACAAGGTGTCGGGCCAGATCAAGTCGATCACCGACTTCGGCATCTTCATCGGCCTGGACGGCGGCATCGACGGCCTGGTCCACCTGTCCGACATCAGCTGGAACACCACCGGCGAAGACGTCGTTCGCAACTTCAAGAAGGGCGATACCCTGGACGCCGTCGTCCTGGCCGTCGATCCGGAGCGCGAGCGCATCTCCCTGGGCGTGAAGCAGCTGGAGCAGGATCCGTTCGGCCAGTACATGGCTGCCAATCCGAAGGGTTCCAAGGTCGAAGGCGTGGTGAAGGAAGTCGACGCCAAGGGCGCGATCATCGAGCTGGCTGACGGCATCGAAGGTTACGTCTCGGCCCGCGACATCGCCAACGAGCGCGTTGACGACGCCACCCAGCACCTGAAGGTCGGCGACAAGGTCGAAGCCAAGTTCGTGGGCATGGACCGCAAGGGCCGTACCCTGCAGCTGTCGATCAAGGCCAAGGACGACGCTGAAATGCGCGAAGTGCTGGAGGAATACCAGTCCTCTTCGGCTTCCAGCGGCACCACCCAGCTGGGCGCGCTGCTGCGTGCACAGCTGAACGGCAACAAGTCCGAGTAATCGGCCTTAGGCTGTTCGTTGTTTCCTGGACGGCCCGGGCATTGCCCGGGCCGTTTCAGGCTGAGATGCCCCTGATGTGAGCCGGTAATGACCAAATCCGAACTGATCGAAATCCTTGCGCGCCGCCAGGCGCACCTGAAGGCCGATGATGTCGATCTGGCGGTGAAGTCGTTGCTGGAAATGATGGGCGGATCGCTGTCCGCCGGGGATCGCATCGAAATCCGTGGATTTGGCAGCTTCTCGCTGCACTATCGTCCGCCGCGCCTGGGTCGCAACCCGAAGACCGGCGAATCGGTTGCCCTGCCGGGCAAGCATGTCCCCCATTTCAAGCCGGGCAAGGAACTGCGCGAGCGGGTCAGCAGTGTGCTGCCGCTGGACGCCGATCCGGCCTGAGCCTGCCGTCGCGCCACCGCGTGCGAATCCAGCCGCGAGTCGGATAAGCTACGGACTCCTGCCACTGGAGCTGTCGCATGAAGGTTTTTCGTCTGCTGGTCCTGCTGGCGGTGCTGATCCTTGGATTGATCATCGGTGCGGTCAACATGACCGCAATGTCGATCAACCTGCTGTTTACCCAACTGCACACTTCGGTGGGCGTGGCCCTGATTGCCGCGCTGCTGGTCGGTGTCGTGGTCGGTGCCGGGCTGGTGCTGGTGAGCGTGGTCATTCCGCTCTACGGCCAGCTGCGTCGCGCCAACAAGTCCGCTGCCGCTTCGCCGGCCACGGTTGCTTCCCCCCAATCTTTTGATGGACGTTGATCGAAGATGGATTTCGTCACCGAGTGGTTCTGGTTCTTCCTGTTCGTACCGCTGGCCGCACTGGCCGGGTGGGTGATCGGGCGGCGTGGTGGCCAACGCCACGGTGACAGCCAGGTCAGCCGCCTGTCGAGCACCTATTTCCGTGGCCTGAACTACCTGCTCAACGAGCAGCCGGACAAGGCCATCGAGCTGTTCCTGCACATCGCCGAGCTGGACAAGGAAACCTTCGAGACCCAGGTCGCGCTGGGCCATCTGTTCCGCCGTCGTGGCGAAGTCGACCGCGCCATCCGCCTGCACCAGGGCCTGGTCAATCGCCATGACCTGAGTGACGCACAGCGCGTGCAGGCCCTGCTGGCCCTGGGCGAGGACTACATGAAGTCCGGCCTGCTGGATCGTGCCGAGACCGTGTTCACCGAGCTGGCCCAGCTGGATCAGCGCGCACCGCAGGCGCTCAAGCACCTGATCGGCATCTACCAGGCCGAGCGCGACTGGGAAAAGGCCATCGACAACGCCACCCGGTTCGAGGATGTCACCGGCGAGCCGATGGGCAAGCTGATCGGGCAGTTCGAGTGCGAACTGGCCGAGCGATTCCGTGGCGCCGGCAAGCTGGAAGAGGCGAGGGCAGCGATCGCCCGCGCCTACCAGGCCGATGCGATGTCGGTGCGCGCCGGCATCATCGAGGGCCGGTTGGAAACCGACGCGGGCAATCCTGAGGCCGCCGTGCGCGCCTTCGAGCGCGCCGCGCGCAACGACCCCGAATACCTGCCGGAACTGCTGCCGGCGTTGATGCAGAACTATCGCAAGGTGGGCGATCTGGCAGGTGCGCGCGCGTTCCTGTCGGAGATGACAGAGCATTACCGTGGCATTGCCCCGGTGCTGGCGCTGACCCGGTTGATGGAAGAGCAGGAAGGCGTGGCCCCGGCGCGTGCCTACCTCGGCCGCCAGCTGAAGGATCGCCCGTCGGTGCGTGGCGAGTCCGCGCTGATCGACCTCACCCTGGCCGAGGGCGCCGATTCCACAGCCACCCTGCATGACCTCAAGCACATCACTGACCAGTTGCTGGTGCGCAACCCGGCCTATCGCTGCACCCGCTGCGGCTTCGGGGCGCGTACCCACCACTGGCAGTGTCCGAGCTGCAAGGAGTGGGGGACGGTCAAGCCGCTGCTGAACTACGCGGTGCTCTGATCCATGCCCTGGCTTGTGATGGGCGCGCTGCTGTCGCTCGCCCTGCTGAGTGCGGTGCTGACCTGGGCGGCACGCGGCTATGCGCTGCGCCAGCAGTTGATGGACCAGCCCGGCGAACGCCGCAGCCATAGCGTCGCTACACCGCGCGGTGGCGGCATCGCCATCGTCATCAGCCTGCTGGTGACTGCAGCCGTGGCCATCTGGGCCTGGCCCGAGAGCACGCCGACAGTACTGGTGGCCAGCCTTGGGCTGGTGCTGGTGGCCGGTATCGGCTGGTGGGACGACCACAAGCCCCTGCCAGCGATGCGTCGCCTGCTGGTGCATTTCATCGCCGCGACGCTGCTGGCCGGCCTGGTGAAGGTGAATGGCGGCAGCTGGCTGTTGGCGGCGCTGGTGCTGCTGTTCACCGCCTCACTGATCAACATCTGGAATTTCATGGACGGCATCAACGGCATTGCCGCCAGCCAGGCCGTCGTGGCGATGCTGGGGCTGGCGCCGGTGCTGCCGTGGCCGTACTCGCTGGCTGCCGTGGCCCTGGGCCTGGCCTGCCTTGGATTCCTGCCGTTCAACTTTCCTCGGGCCCGGATCTTCATGGGCGATGTCGGAAGTGGAGCGCTGGGGTATGCGGTCGCAGCGGTGCTGGCACTCGCCAGCGTGCGTACCGATATCAACTGGATCCTGCTGCTGGTCCCGGTTTCGCCGTTCCTCGTGGACGCGGGCTTCACACTGCTGGCGCGCATCATTTCAGGACAACGCTGGATGGAACCCCACACCCAGCACGTCTACCAGCGCGCGGTGCAGGCAGGAGCCAGTCACCCCCAGGTGACAGGGATGTACTTTGCTTTGGGCCTGTTCAGTATTACAGTGTTCAATGTCTGCTCCAATTTGCAGCCGAGGTGGGAGGCTGCCGTGGCGATCGCGTGGTTCACCGCGCTGAGCGTCCTCTGGCTCCTCCTGCGCAATGGAATGCGCTACCGACAAGGAAATACCTGACTTATGGCTTCACCCTGGCGGGACAGAATCCTCGGCCTGATGCCGCGTTCGGCCATCGTCTGCCACGACCTTTTCATGGTCTGGGCATGCTGGCAGTTGCTCCATGCAGGGCGTTACTCGATCCTGCCCAACGCTCCGGCGCTGCCCCTGTGGAACGTCGATACCACCCTGGTCCTGCTGCTGCAGGGCCTGGTGTTCTGGCGCGTGGGGCTGTATCGCGGGCTGTGGCGGTTCGCCAGCGTCAGCGACCTGCTGAACATCTTCAAGGCCAGCTTCATCGGCATGGTCGCCATCGTCCTGGTGCTGATGTGGAAGCGCTTCGACGGCGTGCCGATGTCGGTGCTGGTGATCTACCCGTTCGCGCTGTCGGCCCTGCTGGGCGCACCGCGCCTGCTGTACCGGGCCTGGAAGGACTATCAGGCCCTGCAGTCCGATTCCAGCGCCCGCCGCGTGCTGATCCTCGGCGCCGGCCAGGCGGCGGAAACACTGGTGCGCGACCTGCGTCGTTCCGGCAACTTCGAGCCGGTCGGCCTGCTCGACGATGCACCGCACCTGCGGGGTGCCAAGCTGCAGGGCCTGCCGATCCTCGGCACCCTGGATGACGCCCCGACAGTGGTCCGCGAGACCGCTGCCAAGCTGCTGGTCATTGCCATGCCGTCACTGGACGCCGCAGGCATGCAGCGTGTTGTCGCGATCTGCGAAAGCACCGGCGTTCCGTTCCGTACCGTGCCCAAGCTCAGCGACATCCTGCAGGGCCAGTCGCTGCCGGGCCAGCTGAAGGAAGTGGCGATCGAGGATCTGCTGGGCCGCAAGCCGATCATGCCGGACTGGAACCTGATCCGCGGCTGGTTGGGTGGGCGCACTGTGATGGTCACCGGCGCCGGTGGTTCGATCGGCTCGGAGCTTTGTCGCCAGTGCGCGCGGCACGGTGCAGGTCGCATCATCCTGCTGGAGATCAGCGAGCTGCTGCTGCTGACCATCGAGGGCGAGCTGCGGCGCAGCTTCCCCGATGTCGAGATCGAGGCGGTGCTGGGCGACTGCGGTGACCCGGCGGTGATTCGCCATGCGTTGTCGCTGCACCCGGTCGATACCGCTTTCCATGCGGCCGCCTACAAGCACGTGCCGGTGCTGGAGCGCCAGCTGCGCGAAGCGGTGCGCAACAACATCCTGGCGACCGAAAACGTCGCCCGCGCGTGCCTGGAAGCCCGCGTGGAGCATTTCGTGTTCATTTCCACGGACAAGGCGGTCGACCCGGTCAATGCGCTGGGTGCGAGCAAGCGCTACGCCGAGATGATCTGCCAGAGCCTGGACCAGAAGTCCACGCACACCCGTTTCGTCACGGTGCGTTTCGGCAACGTGCTGGCGTCGGCCGGCAGCGTGGTGCCGCTGTTCCGCGAGCAGATCCTGCGCGGTGGTCCGGTCACGGTCACCGACCCGGAAGTCAGCCGTTACTTCATGACCATCCCCGAGGCCTGCCAGCTGATCCTGCAGGCGGCCGCGTCGGCGTCGCATGGTGCGATCTACACTCTGGACATGGGCGAGCCGGTGCCGATCCGCGTGCTGGCCGAACAGATGATCCGTTTGACCGGCAAGCAGCCGTACAAGGACATCCAGATCATCTATACCGGCCTGCGCCCGGGCGAGAAGCTGCACGAGACGCTGTTCTATTCGGACGAAGACTACCGTTCGACCGCGCACCCGAAGATTCTCGAGGCCGGCGTGCGTACGTTCTCGCGCGACCTGGTGCTGGGCAACGTTCCGCGCCTGCGTGAGGCGATTGCCAGCTACGACACTGCCAGCATCCAGGAAATCCTGTTTGCGACGATGCCGGAATTCTCGCCAATCGAACAGGATGCTTACATTTCATCCGCTAAAGTCGTGCCCTTTCCGGCACGTGAGGCGAACAGGCACCAATGAGCAAGCGAATTCGCAAGGCAGTTTTCCCGGTGGCAGGACTGGGAACGCGTTTTTTGCCAGCAACCAAGACTGTGCCGAAGGAGATGCTGCCGATCATTGATCGGCCGCTGATCCAGTACGCCGTTGATGAAGCCATCGAAGCCGGCTGCGACACGCTGGTGTTCATCACCAACCGCTACAAGCACGCGGTTGCCGATTATTTCGACAAGGCCTACGAGCTGGAGCAGAAGCTCGAGCGCGCCGGCAAGCAGGAGCAGCTGGAGCTGATCCGGCATGTGCTGCCCAACGGCGTGCGCGCGATCTTCGTGACCCAGGCCGAGGCGCTGGGCCTGGGGCACGCAGTGCTGTGTGCCAAGGCTGTGATCGGTGACGAGCCGTTCGCGGTGCTGCTGCCCGACGATCTGATCTGGAATCGCGGTGCCGGTGCGCTGAAGCAGATGGCCGACCTCAATGAGGCCAGCGGTGCCAGCGTGATCGCGGTCGAAGACGTGCCGCACGAAAAGACCGCCAGCTACGGCATCGTCGCCACTGAGGCGTTCGATGGCCGCAAGGGCCGCATTTCGCAGATCGTCGAGAAGCCGAAGCCGGAGGACGCGCCGAGTGACCTGGCGGTGGTCGGCCGCTACGTGCTGAGCCCGAAGATCTTCGAACTGCTGGAACAGACCCAGACCGGTGCCGGCGGCGAGATCCAGCTGACCGATGCGATTGCCGAGCTGCTGAAGACCGAAGAAGTCGATGCCTATCGTTTCGAGGGCACCCGCTTCGACTGCGGTACGCACCTGGGTCTGGTGGAGGCGACGATCCGCTTCGCGCTGGACAACCCGAAGCTGGCCGGCCCGGCGCGGGAGAAGCTGGCGGCGATGCTGGCGGAATAAGGGTTCTATCAAGCGCTCCGTCAGCGCCTTCCTGCCAAAGTGGGGGAGGCGCGGGCAGTCCGCTGCAGGACACGCCGTAAACCCATCCCTGGGGGCTCGATGGCGCCATCCATGGCGCCAACGGTCCTGCAGCGGACTGCCCGCGCCTCTCGACAGTTTCCTGCGGGCGCGGACGGGAAGGGCGGAATCAAAGGCAGAAGCAAAGCAAAAAAGGCAGCCAATGGCTGCCTTTTTTGCTTGTTGGGGTCAGATCCCCGTGCGCAGCAAAGGGCTCTGACCCCGGCTCTTGCCTTGCCTTTGCTCACCCTTCCGCCGAGCGCAATGCCGGGTGGCGCGGGTGGGTGAGGCTGACCGGGACTGTCAGCGGCATGGATGCCGCTGCCAAGCCCCCAGGGACGGGTTTACGGCGTGTCCCGGGCAGCCTCACCCACCCGGGCCCCACAGCCAACCAACAATCAGCCGGCAACGCCTTGAACCTTACAGCGCCTCGAAAATACCCGCCGCGCCCATGCCGGTGCCGATGCACATCGTCACCATGCCGTATTTCTGCTGGCGACGACGCAGGCCGTGCAGCAGGGTGGCGGTACGGATCGCGCCGGTCGCGCCCAGCGGATGGCCCAGGGCGATCGCGCCGCCCAGCGGATTGACCTTGCTCGGGTCCAGGCCGCAATCGCGGATCACTGCCAGCGACTGCGCGGCGAAGGCTTCGTTCAGTTCAATCCAGTCCAGCTGGTCCTGGGTCAGGCCGGCCTGCTTCAGGGCCTTCGGGATCGCGGCGATCGGGCCGATGCCCATCACTTCCGGGCGCACGCCGGCCACCGAGAAGCTGACGAAACGCGCCAGCGGGGTCAGGCCGTAATCCTTGATCGCCTGCTCCGAGGCCAGCAGCACGGCACCGGCGCCATCGCTCATCTGCGACGAGTTGCCGGCGGTGACGGTGCCGCCGAACTGGCCGTTGCGGAATACCGGGCGCAGCTTGGCCAGGCCTTCAGCGGAGGAGTCCGGGCGCGGGCCTTCGTCGGTGTCGGCCACCTTGTTGCGGGTGATGATGCGCTGGCCGTCGGCCAGGTCCGGAAGGTGCGAGACGATCTCGTACGGGCTGATTTCGTCCTTGAACTCGCCGTTCTGGATCGCGGCCATGGCCTTCTGGTGCGAGGCCAGGGCGAACGCGTCCTGGTCTTCGCGCGAGACCTTCCACTCTTCGGCCACCTTCTCGGCGGTGATGCCCATGCCGTAGGCGATGGCGACGTGGTCGTTGTCGAACACGCTCGGTGCCATGGCGATCTTGTTGCCCATCATCGGCACCATCGACATCGACTCGGTACCGCCGGCCAGCATCAGGTCGGCGTTGCCCAGGCGGATCGCATCGGCGGCCTGCGCTACGGCCTGCAGGCCGGAGGAGCAGAAGCGGTTCACGGTCTGCGCGGCGATGGTGTTCGGCAGGCCGGCCAGCAGCACGCCGATGCGCGCCACGTTCATGCCCTGCTCGGCTTCCGGCATGGCGCAGCCGATGATGGCGTCATCGATGCGGTTGACGTCCACGCCCGGGGCCTGGGCGACGACGCTGCGCAGCACGTGCGCAAGCATGTCGTCGGGGCGGGTGTTGCGGAACATGCCCTTGGGCGCCTTGCCAACCGGGGTACGGGTGGCGGCGACGATGTAGGCGTCCTGGATTTGCTTGGTCATTGCAATGATCTCTTGAATAGGGGTTGGAAGAGGTTGCCGGCCAGCGGCCGGCACTACCGATGTCTTCCGTCAGTTCCGCAGCGGCTTGCCGGTCTTCAGCATGTGCGCGATGCGGGCCTGGGTCTTTTCCTGCTGGGCCAGTTCGACGAAGTGCTTGCGCTCCAGGGTCAGCAGCCACTCTTCGTCCACCAGGGTGCCGCGGTCGACCTTGCCGCCGCACAGCACGGTGGCGATGCGCTCGGCGATCTCGTAGTCGTACGGGCTGATGAAGCGGCCTTCCAGCATGTTGACCAGCATCATCTTGAAGGTGGCGATACCCACGTCACCGGCCACCTGGATGCGGCGTGCCGGCAGCGGCGGACGGTAGCCCGCTTCGGCCAGGGCGCGAGCTTCGGCCTTGGCGATGTGCAGCGCTTCGTAGCTGTTGAACACCACCTTGTCGGTGCTGCGCAGCAGGCCCAGTTCCTTGGCGTTGACCGCCGAGTTGGAGACCTTGGCCATCGCTACGGTCTCGAAGGTCTTCTTCAGTTCGGCGAACACATCACCGCCCGGGCCTGCGGCCTGCGAGGCGCGCACGGCCAGTTCCTTCAGGCCACCGCCGGCCGGCAGCAGGCCGACGCCGGCCTCGACCAGGCCGATGTAGCTTTCCAGGAAGGCCACGGTCTTGGCGCTGTGCATCTGGAACTCGCAGCCACCACCCAGCGCCAGGCCACGCACGGCGGCAACCACCGGCACCAGCGAGTACTTGATGCGCTGGCTGGTGCGCTGGAAGTTGGCAACCATTTCTTCGAACTGGTCGACCTTGCCGGCCTGCAGCAGGCCCAGTGCACCGGCCAGGTCGGCACCGGCGGAGAAGGGTTCCTTCTGCTGCCAGATCACCAGGCCCTGGAAGTCCTTCTCGGCGCGGCTGACGCATTCCTGCAGGCCGTCCAGCACCTGGTCGGACACGGTGTTCATCTTGGTCTTGAAGCTGACCACGGCGATGCCATCACCGTCGTGCCACATGCGCAGGCCGTCGTTCTCGAACACGGTTTCGCCCGGCGCGAACTGTTCGCCCAGCAGCGGATCCGGGAAGCGCTGGCGCTGGTACACCGGCAGCGACGAACGCGGCAGCTTGGCGTTGCGCGACGGGCTGTAGCTGCCCTCGGCGGCGTGCACGCCATCGCGGCCATCGAACACCCAGTCCGGCAGCGGTGCGTTGCTCATGCTCTTGCCGGCCACGATGTCATCGGCGATCCACTGCGCGACCTGCTTCCAGCCGGCGGCCTGCCAGGTCTCGAACGGGCCCAGCGACCAGCCGTAGCCCCAGCGGATGGCCAGGTCGACGTCGCGCGCGGTCTCGGCGATGTCGGCCAAGTGGTAGGCGCTGTAGTGGAACAGGTCACGGAAAGTCGCCCACAGGAACTGCGCCTGCGGGTGCTGGCTCTCGCGCAGCTTGGCGAATTTCTCGGCCGGGTTCCTGATCTTCAGGATCTCGACCACTTCCGGGGCGGCGGTGCGGTCGGCCGGGCGGTAGTCCTGCTTCTCCAGGTCCAGCACGACGATGTCCTTGCCGACCTTGCGGAAGATGCCGGCGCCGGTCTTCTGGCCCAGTGCGCCCTTGGAAATCAGCGCGTCCAGCCACTTCGGCGACTTGAAGAACTCATGCCACGGGTCGTTCGGCAGGGTGTCGCCCATGGTCTTGATGACGTGCGCCATGGTGTCCAGGCCGACCACGTCGGAGGTGCGGTAGGTGGCCGACTTCGGGCGGCCGACCAGCGGGCCGGTCAGGCCGTCCACTTCGTCGAAGCCCAGGCCGAACTGCTGGGTGTGGTGGATGGTGGACAGAATCGAGAACACGCCGATGCGGTTGCCGATGAAGTTCGGGGTGTCCTTGGCGTACACCACGCCCTTGCCCAGGGTGGTGACCAGGAAAGCTTCCAGGCCTTCCAGCACGGCGTCGTCGGTGGTGGTGGCCGGGATCAGCTCGGCCAGGTGCATGTAGCGCGGCGGGTTGAAGAAGTGCACGCCGCAGAAGCGGTGGCGCAGCTGTTCGGGCAGCACGTCGGCGAGCTTGTTGATGCCCAGGCCCGAGGTGTTGGAGGCCAGCACCGCGTGGTCGGCCACGAACGGGGCGATCTTCTTGTACAGGTCCTGCTTCCAGTCCATGCGCTCGGCGATGGCCTCGATGATCAGGTCGCAGTCCTTCAGCTGCTCCAAGCCGGACTCGTAGTTTGCCGGGGTGATGGCTTCGGCAAGCGACTTGCTGGCCAGCGGCGCGGGACTCAGCTTGCCCAGGTTGGCGATCGCCTTCAGCACGATGCCGTCGGCCGGACCTTCCTTTGCAGGCAGGTCGAACAGCACGGTGTCGACGCCGGCGTTGGTGAGGTGGGCGGCGATCTGGGCACCCATGACGCCGGCACCCAGCACGGCGGCGCGGCGGACTAGCAGGGAATTGGACATGGTGTAGGGCCTTTGTTGGTCAGCAGTTACTGGGTGGAATCAAACGGAAGCGGGCAGGGCGCTGGCGCGTGCGGCGGCGCGGAACCCGGCTTCGGCGAAATGGATCAGTTCGTGGGCGGCATGGGCACGATGCGCCGCTTCGGTGACACCGGCGGGACGCTTGATCAGCCCGAAATCGGCCATGGCATAGGTGAGCGAGCCGGCAAGGAAGTCCAGGCGCCAGTACAGCTCCTCCTTGCTCAGGTCCGGCACGCATTCGCCGATGGCCTTGCCGAACGCACGCAGCACGTGGCCGTAGTGGTCGGACAGGAACTTGCGCAGGTTGTCGTTCTTCTCGGCGTAGGCGCGGGCGATCACGCGCACGAAGGCGCCGCCGTTCTGGCGGTCCTGGGCCAGCGCCAGCGCCGGCTCGACGAAGGCGGCCAGCACCGGGCGCAGTTCGCCCGGGTGCTCGGCGCGGGCACGTTCGAGCTGTGACAGGCGGGCGCCGGTCATCTCGTCCATGCGGCGGCGGAACACCTCGTTGACCAGGTTTTCCTTGGAGCCGAAGTGGTAGTTGACCGCAGCGATGTTGACATCGGCCTGGCTGGTCACCTGGCGCAGCGAGGTACCGGCGAAGCCGTGCTGGGCGAACAGCTCCTCGGCCGCGCCGAGGATCCGGTCCTTGGTCGAGAAGTGGGCGGGTTTGGCCATCGGCGGGCGGACCTTAATCAAACGATTGTTTGATACTAGGACCAGACGGTAGCGTATGGCATTTTGCGGTGCAGCAAAACTGCCCGGGCCGGTCAGATTTCACTCAGGTGGGTGAATGCGATGGGGTGGGGTCGGATCCCCGAATGGGGCTCCGACCCCAACGGTGGGCCCCGGAATGGG